>JAQIDC010000021.1 GCA_027858235.1 Patescibacteria group bacterium
TGACCTTCCAGTTCCACCATCAGCAACGGCCAACTCTGTAATGCCGGAAATTGAACCACCAGTGATAGAAACCGCATCTGAATCTTGATTATAAATAGTACCAAGTCCAAGCGCTGTTCGAGCGTTAGCCGGAGTATTTGAAGTCCAAGAACCAGCATTAGACATCATAAAATTCCCATCCGAATGAGTAAGCCCAGCAATATCTAGGAGATCAGCATTGTAGGCTTGAACATCGGTGCCAACAACTAATCCAAAACTACTAAGCATGTCAGCAGTGTTTGTTGCTCCAGTTCCACCATAAGCAATATCTAGAATATCTGTCGTAGTTGAGAAGAAGTTTTCTAAATTCCAGTCACCCCAAGAATAAGCATCATCCCAATCTCCACTCAAAAGAGTCACTAAATTATGTGTATCATTCCAATTTGTTGAAGAAGCGATAATTATGTCAGAGGCTGAGTCCCAAGCGCTTGAATTTGCAAAAACTTCGTCATAAGCATAAGTCCAATCTGAAGAACTGGCATTAACTAAATCTGTAATACCGGCCCACTCTGTAGATGATGCTGACAAAGGAATACCGTAGCCAGCTTCAATATAAAATTCTCCTGTTCCTGAATCATAAGCCAGATGCTGAGTAGTTGAAGCAGATAAACTATTTAGAGTAATAAACAATGATGAAAGGTTACTATAATGAGACAAATCATTATCTACCACAAAATCCATCGAACTTGAAGCATCATTATATGAAACAGAAATTAAAGTTTGAACACTATCAGCATCCATAGCTAGACCACCAGATAGATCTTCTATTTCTTCGTCTGATCTCCAAGTATCAAGGCCAACTGAACTAGCTGGAGCCCAAATATAACCATCACCAGCATCGTTTACTTTTAATATTGTTCCTGTAGCGCCCATTGTTAGCTCTGTAAAAGTAGTAGAATCGAGCATGTACGGAATAGCAAATTGTGTCCAAGAAGAACGACCAGTTCCACCATTGTCTACTGCCAAATCAGTTCCGCTCCAATTATCATTGTTTATAGTATTTAATTGAGCAAGTGAACCAAGACCAAGATTTGCTCTAGCACCTGCGACAGTTGTTGAACCAGTTCCACCATTTAATATTGAAAGAGGCCCACCATTTAAACTAAAATAATTTTCCAGTGAATAATCTCCCCAAGAATAAGCTTCTGCCCATTCGGTAGTTGAGGCAGTAAGAGGAATATTATAAGAAGGATCTACATAAAATTCTCCAGTGCTTGAATTGAAAGCCAAGCCTTGAGTGGTTGATGCTGATAGGCTCGTTAAAGTTATAAAATTGGCATCATTGGTATAGGCACTTAAATTATTTTCAATATCAAAGTCAATTGTATTTAAAGTATCGTTATAAGCAATATCCAGGAGACCACCATCATAATTGCCGTCAAGCATTAATCCAGCCACATCTTGAATTTGAGAATCAGTTCTTGTTAATCCAGCACTTTCTTGAGTAATCCATTCATAATTACCACCAACGTTAATAGATAAAAGCATGCTTGATGAAGCTGATTTGAGTATTTCTCCAAATTCATTAGAGCTTGAAGCTATAACAATAGAACCAGCTGTCCAAACATCTTTACCAGTTCCACCATAGTCCACACCGACCATATCACCTTCCCAAGTACCGCCAGTAACTGTACCGACTCCGTTTACAAGGAATTGTGAACCAGCATCAACACCAACAGTTAACATTGCACTTGGAGTATTTGTACCAATCCCAACTGAACCGTCGTTTGAAACGTGGAAAATACCACCAGTAGTACTCGCATTATAATTAATAAGTTCCATCAAAGCTCCACCTCCATATTGTGTTCCCCAGAGAAGAGGATCCATTGAAGAATATGATGTTTTAGTCCCTGTTTCAAAATAACTTTTATCAATAACACAATTCCCTGCAGAAGCAAAACATCCATCATAAATACCAGGCAAAGAACCAATAAAACAAACTGCCGTGTCTTCTATTTCACAACCAGTTCCGTCAGTTCCTATATCACCATCACAATCGATAAATGTTCCATCACAAACTGGATTACAACTAGCATTATAAACAACATCATCTTCTGTTCCGTATTGAGTTACTAATGTTCTTATTTCACAACCGTCCCCACCAGTACCGAGGTCACCATTACAATCTATATAACCACTATTACATTCTGCGATACAACTTTGATCTGTTGCATAATGAGCATTAGCTTCTCCCGGGAAAGCGGTGGTTCCATATCGAACTTCACAACCGTCAACATCCGCAATAGAGCCGTCACATTCTTGATAACCTGATTGACAGTCACCACAAGAAGAATTGACGTCGTTACATTCTGTTGTTCTATTTACTGTGTAACAGCTTGAATCATAATTACATTCCCAAGTACTACAATAAGGACTAGACCCAGCACTCTCATCATAACAATCAAGCCAAAAACCAGGAGATCCTCCAGGATTGTTTGTTCCTGTTTCTGTTGTTGTGCTAGTTGGCGGTGTTAGGGTTGAAGTATCATAACATTGAGCTGTCCCAGTTAAGTCACCACAAATATTTGTTGGAGCACAATTTTGTCCAGGATAGTTAGCCTCGTCAACAACAGGACAAGCAGCTGCGTCTTGTACCCAATAAGTTTGGGCGGAAACCTCGTTCACAGCAAAAGACATCATTACTGTTAGTAAAAACAGAAATAATATTCCTTTTAAGCTAAATTGTATCTTCTTTAATAGATTCATCTACGAAAAATAGATTATTATTATATTAATAGATTTTTCCTTGTCATCTCGAGCGTAGCGTAGTCGAGAGATCTTTTTTTTAAGAAAAACACTAGCACTACTCCCAAAGAGATTTCTCCACTCACTTCGTTCGGTCGAAATGACAAAGGGAGGTGTATTATTAATATTTTTTTCTGAATACCAACCTGATATTCAAATTTCAAACATTAATTTAAATTTTTCTAGATTTACCCGAGGGGCACACTGCCGGGTCCCTATACATTTTAATTACAGGGCAGGCAAGCCCGGAATGACAAAGAACTATTGCGACGAACAACAAGAAATGGCTTTAACTACTTCGCAGTTTGTTAGCCACCCCATTCCACCACCATCTGAATCTAGTGCCCAAAAGGCACCAAGCATAGTATTGGAATTAGATGTCCAACCCTGACAATCATTTGAATTTGAAGTATAACCCGGAGGTCCTTCAGCTACCCAAGCTGTTCCAGCCCAAGTAGATATATCTCCTTTTTCAATTGAAACTATAATATCGTATGTTCTACACATATAAGACCCTGGAAATTCATTTGAACAACGTTCGTTTCCAGCTTGATATCCTGCAAATGTAGAGGTTGCAAAATCTCCGTTTGTCATGATAGTGGTTGTTCCGACAAAAAGAGAATTATCGCCAGTTATTCCAAGACTCGTTGTTGAAACCCATTGGCCTGGCCCATCTCCATCTGACTGCCAAATTTCTCCATTTGTTCCAGTGGCATTTATTCCAAAAGTAGCCACGTCATCTAATCCAAGATTTGTTCTTGCCCCTGCTGCATTTACTGCTCCAGTACCACCATAAGCTAGACCAAGTATATCTGTCGTAGTTGAGAAAAACTGAGAAATCGAATTATCAAAAAGACTCAAATCAGAATTCACAATATATTCTATTCTGCCGTCAATATTGTCATTGTAAGTTATTGTAATGAGAGAAGTTGTTCCAATCATTCCACCGGCAAAATCTTCTACTTCTTCTTGGCTCAGATTTGTATCAACTCCAACCGAACCAGCGCTTACCCATTCATATCCATCTCCGGTAGAATTTACCTGCATGATACTTGAGCTAGCACCAATAATTGTTTCACCAAAAGTTGTCGCATCAATCATGTACGGGATAGCATATGGAGTCCAAGAAGACCGACCAGTTCCACCGTTAGCAACTGCCAAGTCTGTTCCCAACCAATCGTCATTATTAACTGTGTCTTGAGTAGCTAATGTTCCTAGGCCAAGATTTGCTATAGCACCAGTAGTAGTTGTTGCTCCAGTTCCACCATCGGCAATAGTTAAAATATCTGTTCCTTTAACAAAATAGTTTTCTGTTGAATGATCTCCCCAATCAAAAGCAGAGGTCCAATCTGAACTTGAAGCAGATACTGCTGTGGCTGTATTTGTCCAAGAGAGAGTATTGGCTGTTGTAGGGATTTCATAACCTGCTGTCATTGAGAAAACTCCACCAGCATAAGAAATCCCTGTAATTGTTTCTGAAAGACTTCCAGTTGTTATGAAGTTTGAAGAAGTATTATCATAAAGACTCAAATCATCATCGACTACAAAATCCATGTTATTTGAACCGTCGTTATAGGTAACAGTTATCAAGGTGTGTGTTCCGGTTGTGCTTGCTATCATAAGTCCAGCGAAATCTTCAACTTCTTCTTGAGAAAGTTGTGTGTCAACACCAACGCCAGTTGCATTTGTCCAAGTGAAACCTCCAACACCATCTGAAGTTAAAATATCGTTTCCAAGACCATTACCAGAAACATTTAATTCAGTTGGGGTAATAGAATCATCGATTACATCAATTGTTCTAGTTACACCTTCACCCAAAGAACCAGTCACGATGATTGAACCGGTACCGGTTGCATTCGCTAGATAATTTCCTGTGGTATGAGTTCCGAGAGTTATTAGGTCGTTTAAACTTGTTGTGCCAGTGCCGCCATCGGCAATAGTTAAAATATCTGTTCCTTTAACAAAATAGTTTTCTGTTGAATGATCACCCCAATCAAAAGCAGTAGTCCAATCTGAGCTTGAGGCTGAAACTAATTGAGTTGTACTTGCCCAAAGACCAGTATTTACTGTTGTTGGGATTTCATAACCATTTGTCATTGAAAAAATACCATTAAAATAAGTAAGGCCAGTTGCTGTACTTGAAAGTGAACTAGTGCTAATAAAGTTTGCATCGTTTGTATAATTACTTAAATTACCATCGACTTCAAAATTCATTGTTCCAGGTGCTTCACCGTTTGCGTTGTATGTAACAGTGATTAGTGAATATGGTGAAGAAGTTGCTATTAAATTACCGGCGAAATCTTCAACTTCATCTTGAGATAGCTTTGTATCAGTTCCAACATCTCCAGATGCTGTCCAAGTGAATCCTCCAACTCCATTGCTTGTTAAAATATACCCATTTGTTCCATTTCCAGAAACTGCTAATTCTGCTGGTGAAATAGAATCATCCAGAACATCAATTGTTCTAGTTACTCCTTCACCTAGGACACCGGTTACTATGATCGAACCAGTTCCTGTTGCATTCGCTAGATAATTTCCTGTGGTGTGAGTTCCGAGAGTTATTAAATTGTCGAGTGAGGTTGAGCCGGTGCCACCATTTGCTATTGGTAGGACTGAAAGTTCTGCCCAAACGCCGCCAGTTACAAAAGGCAAGCCAGTCCAGCCACTTGAGTCCTGTCCTGTTCCACCTTGACTTGGGTCAAGCATTCCTCCGATTGCATTAAAATCTATTCCAAGTGAGCTTGTTGATACCCAAGTTGGAACACCAGAGACACTTTGTAATATATTTCCATTAATACCTTGTAAAACTTCTCCGATTATATCTTGAGCGCTAGCATATAAAAGTGAATTGGCTTGAAAAGTGCTAGTTCCAGTTCCGCCCTCCGCAACCGTTAAAAGGTCAGAGCCCTTAACAAAATAACCTTCAGCTGAATGATTTCCCCATCCATAAGCTTCGGCCCATTCAGTAGTACTAGCATTTAGTGGAATAATATAATTGCCATCGAGAGAAAATGTAGCCGAGACAGTCGAGGTTGATAAAATTATTCCTGGGATATTATTAAATAAATCATTAGTTGAAACAAATGAACTTGTAGCATTCGAGAATAAACTCAAATCGTCTTCAACAATAAAATCCATATTTGAAGTTGAGTCATTGTACAAAATTGAAATCAAAGATTGAGTTCCAGTTGTGGTTGCCATAAGAGCACCAGCAGCATCTTCTACTTGTTCTTGATTTAAACCAACTGTCCCTGGATCAATCCAAGCATAACCAGTTGCTCCAGGGTTTACTCCGAGCAAGTAGTTTCCAGTTCCAATTGTTATTTCTCCAAAAGTGCTAGTTCCAGTTAAATAAGGAATAGCGTATTGACTCCAGCTTGATCGACCAGTTCCACCGTATGGAACATCAATAACTGAACCATTCCAAACACCCTCTGTAATCTCGCCGCTTGTATTTACTAAGAACTGACTACCAGCGATAGAGCCAACAGTAAGAAGGCTATTGTCAGTTGAAGTCCCAATTAAAATATTCCCAGCAGTATAATAAGCTGTTGTGCCACCGCTCTGCCATGTGCCACCAATCTTTCCCCAAAACATATTTCCACTAGAATCAACCATCAATGAATCATCTCCAGTATAGGCATTTGTTGGCAACGTGAATACAGCATTTGAACCAAGAGTACTTGAAGCTTTTAGGGCAAAGTAATTTGTATTTCCAGTATCATAAAATCGAAGTTCATTTTCATCACTAACTGCAATATTGTCAAAAAGAGATGAACCATCAACTTCAAAAATATATCCATCAGATGAAGTTGCTGTATTTCCAACTACGACGATTTGTGATGTATCAACTGGTCGAATAATCCTAGAATTTGACGATGTTGCCCAAAGTCCAGAGCCACCAAAACCTGCCAAGTCAACTTCCCAACTTACATCTCCAGCTCCATTAGATTTCAAAACGTATCCTGGGAAACCATCAGCCGCAGGCATAATGTATGAGCCAATAGCAACTCGACCATCAGACAAAACAGAAAAGGCTGTTGTTCCACCATTTTTTATTTCAACCAAATCACCAGTTCCATTTTGAGTTATACTTAGAGCCGCGCTTGATGAGCTAGCGGTCATATTAACAATATCTGTAAAACTCCATTGACCTGTAACTACTTCATCTTCGGCTAGACTTGCAAAGTCAGTTTCTGATTTTCCATTCAAGAGAGAAGAATTAAAAGCTTGAGTCACCGAAGTGAAAGGTTTTCTTGGTTGCATTGTTTCGCCGTTGAAAGTTGTCTCTAAATACATGGGCGTATTAAAATCTAGGATAGTTAAATCAGAAACAGTTCCGAGGTTTAGCATAGCCACCCCACCATCAACTCTAGGTCTATTATTTATAGTATCGCCAATTGTCCAAGGAGTTCCAGAGGAAACTGTAAGTTGATTTATACTTGTATCAATATCAGTAATAATAGAATAACTAGATGACGCAGAGGCGTTTGTTAAATATTGACCAACTCGAAGGGTGCTAGTTGCTTGAATTGGAATATAGGTATAGGTAATACTAGAAACACTCGTTGTTGCTCCTGTAATAGTTCCCGAAAAAGAACTTGAAGCATTCAAGTCTTCCGACCACAACAAAGTTCCACCAAGAGAATCATCATAAATCCTAAATTCAAAATCATAAACTCCGTTTTCAACATTTGATCCGTCAGAATTAATTATCTTTCCTTGAAAATCAAGAAGTGGATTAATCGCAGCGTCAACGAAAACATTGTTTCTGAAAAACAAAACTCCAGAAGCCATAAAAATGACTACAAAGATAATTATTTGTTTTTTAGAAAAAATATTTTCCATTTTATTTCATTATTTCTTTAACCCATCCAAAAGTATCTTCCAAAACTCTAATTATTACATCAATAATTGATTCACTTTTTTTAGGAGTCATAAAAGTGTGTGGATCTGAAAGTGTTTCATTTCCTCCTGAATCAATACTCTCAACTCTAAACGTATAAACTGTTCCGGCACTAAACTCTGTAAATAAAGATATATGGTCTTTTGAATAATCATTGTTTACTTCTGTACTTCCACTCAATTCAACATTTGGACCGTGAACCCCTTCCATATAATAAATTCTAGTTGTTGCTGGCTCATTGGTAATCCAAGAAATAACTGTTTGTGTTCTTGCTTCTCTATCTGATGAAATTGAAGAATTAGTTTTGATTTGTGAAATTTCTGGAGGAAAATCATCTTCTGAGGTTGAGAAAGGATCAATAATTTCCGTCGCCACATTTCCATTTATATCTTCACTTTCAATCTTTACATTATAAATTATCCCTGGTTGAAAATCTGAAACAGTCATTTCATGAATTACGGTTTTAATATTTTCTTTTTGTTCTTTAGTCTCTTCAATTGCCAACATATTACCTCTATATGGAGTGTATTTGACTGTGGAGTTAGATTCTTTATTTGTTATCCATTTAAAAATTGCTTCGTTATCATCAACTACTTGAGAAAAAAAGTTTGAGATTTCAATGGTTTCAATACTTGTTGTAAAAGTATAATCTGACGTGGCTGCCATTGGTCCTATTTCAGCCTTAGAACGAAGTTGATAATGATATGTTGTATTTGGTTCAAGACCAAATAATTCTAACTGATGATCTTGAGATAATTGTTCTGGGTCACCAATAACTCTGTTATATGGATTTTCAGAATTCGGATTGTAGTCCATCTCAGAAGCCAAGGCAACAAGGCCAGAAGCGTCAATATTTGTTCTCCAATAAACCGTTGCCTTTTTAGCATCAATCTCAACTCTAGGGTCAGCATTAAAAATTGGAGCAGGAATAAAACTAGCCAACTTATCAAGAGAGTTGTATGGGTTTTCCAACTTATCTTTCAAAACTTCAGTTGATATAGTTCCTGCCATAGAATCCATTATTTCAACGGCTTTTTTCAAAAGAGAATCAAGATCATCAGGAGGAATAACTGTATCGACAATCCCATCGTCATCTGTATCTACCATATTATCTTCATCAATTAAAGTCTTAAAAATATTGTTCTCTGAATAAGCAACATTTCCCCAATCATCACTACTCAAAACTCTAAAACTATATTCAGTGTCTGCTTTTAAGCTTATCAATACTACTCTATGCTCTAGCAATGCGTCCCACTGACCCTTTGTGTTTCCATATGTCGTATCAAAACCGTACTCTACAAAACTGGTTGATTCTTCATTGGTGGTCCAAGTAATTTCAGCACTGTCTTTGGTAATACTTGCTATTTGTATATCTGATATCTCAGGTCCAAATTTATCTGTTTTGTCGATAATCAAAACTCCTCCTCCACCAGATGATGCTGGTGGTGTTGGATCAGATCCAACGGAGAATGAGTTAATACCACTTAATGTTTGATCGCCGTTTGGAGATTTGGATTTTACTCGATAATAATAAGTTGTCGACCAATCAAGACCAACGATTGAAATACTGTGGGATGTCACTGATTCTCCACCATTCCCTTGCTCATGACTTGCAGTAAATGAAATATTGTCATCGTAAATTACATAGGAATTCGAAGGAACATCGGTAGACCATGTAACTGTTGCAATATTAGCAGACACAGAAGAGGAAATAGAAGAAATAGCTGGTCCATTAAAAGTATGTAGGAGATTTTCATAGATAACATAATTACTGCTTCTCATTTCAGCAAAAGAACTTAGTGGTAGCACTAAGAATGTCAGCAGTAAAACTGCTAATGTAAATTTTTTCTGAAATTTTTGCATAGGGTATCTGAGCTTGTTTGGAATATTAATCTAGACATAAATTTCCTAATTTTACGGAAATTTCTTTTAAAAAAATTTTAGCAATGCGATTTATTGGTCAAATATTTTTAAAAGGAATCTACTAAAACAGAGCATTTAGGACCGATTTATATGGACTAATAGGCTTAATAAACAAAAAACTAAACCATAAATGGCTTAGTCCAAATCAAAGATTTTTGTTTTTATAATGCATGGGGATTATAAATTTCTAAAATTTTATATGCTTGTATTTATCTGCTTTTATTTTTGTTTTATTTAAGTTAATACTATTATAGCAAAATTCGGCTCCTCTCTCAATGTTAGCCTAAATATATTATAACATTTTTTGGTACTTTACATCAAGTGGTTTATACACAGCTTAATAAGAAAATAGAAATATGGTTAGCCAATATTAGCAAAGGGGACTTATTAATAAGTGCTAATAAATACTAATTTTGAAAAGTCAAAAAAAGAACGCCTAAACATTCTTTTGGTGAAATAATTATCCACAGTTAGCAAAATATTTTGAAATTAATCAAGCGCTTATTTTTCTTTGAATCAAGGCCAAGATAAAAAATAAAAACATAATCCCAAAATGCAAACTCCAGAGCCAATGATCAAAAAGAAAAAGCATCAAGATTGATATAATAAGAAAAAAATCGAAAAATAGTTTATTTTTAAAACATTTATAAAGCAAAAAAGCAAAAATAGTGAGGAAAGTAATAAAACCCAATAAACCAAGCTCAGCTAAAGAAAGCAAATACACATTATGGACAGGTTGGTAGTTCCAGGCTTCTCTCTCTTCAATATCAAACAACTTCAATTGGCTCGTATAATTATTTATACCAATTCCAGAAAATAAATTTTCTTTAATAATATTGATTGCTTCATTTGTCTGATTCAATCTTTCTGTATTGGATATATTTTCCAACCTAGAGCTTGAATTAAATCTTTGCAAATACAAATTACCATAAAGAGAAAAAGAAATAATTGAAATAGTAAAAAAAGTTAATATTATTTTGAATATTAATTCTCTTCTATTCCTGTCTCGTATCGACCAATATATTAAAAATAATATATAGATAATGAATATTAAAAAGGCTGCTCTTGAAAAACTAAACAAAAAAGAAAAGTATAAAAAACTTAAAATTAAAAAATATACAGACTGTCTCCTAAAAGAAATAGAATTTCTATGTTTTAACTCTAAGAGATATTTAACAAACATAAAAATTCCAAGAAAAATAAATATTGCATACATGTTAGGATGGTCAAGTCCTCCGTAGGCACGAAGTATCCTAGTTTTATCTTCTAGCTCAACAACAAATGTTCCAAGTACGTTTGGGTCATGCGTCGCCATCCCCAAATATTTACTAGGAAGTGAATAATTCTTAAAGAATTGTAAAATACCTATGATCGATTGTAAAAAAACACCAGATAAAAAACTAAGTGTCATTTTTCTATGACTGTAATTACTTTCACTTATTATAAAAAATAAAAATAGACCTAAAAGTATTTTAATATATCCATACAGGGCCAACGATTTAGAATCGGCAAAAAAGATTGAGACAAAAACTAAAAACTCAAAAAATGCTAGCAAATACCAGATTTTTTTAATCTTTATTGGTTCTTTCTTTCTGACAATCACGATAGTCGAGATAACTAAGAGTCCAATCAAAAATATATCAACAAGATAAAGACTAATGGTTCCGTATTCCCAAAAGGCTCCTCCTAAATATGCTTGTTTCAAAAACAATCTTGTTTGCAATGGCAACAAAAAAACCAAAAGATAGATTCCGTATTCTAAAACACTATCCAAATTATATTGTAATTTTCGAAATACTTTCATTGTATTTTTTTAAAAACTCCTCTCTCTTGTCTTCTAAGTGTAGCTTGATAATTTTATCACTAACAATAACTCCTTTTTTTTCTGGAATCAATCTTAACAAATTTTCAGGCATTATTTTCAACTGAAGTTTTTTAATAGTTTTTTCTAAACCTCCAAACAATACTTCCCAATTTCTTTTATAAAAATTATTATTAAATTCTTTTATTTTTCTTTTGGCTGAAATATCTTGTGTAAAATAATTTGGAAACTCATCAATTATTTTCTTATTGCTTTCTATAAATTCAGTAAATGAATTACCTCTAGAATAAATTGGAGCTAAGTTTAGAAACCAATAATTAAAATAAATATCGTTCTCTCCTTTTCTCACCAAACTCATATCCATTTGTTCCACACTAACAAAAAAACTCAAACAAATCTTATCTTTAGTATCATTTTTTTGCGGTCTTACATTTAACAATTTAGCAAGCATGACTGCAAAAAATCTTGTTAACCAGAGTCTATTTTTGTCACTTACAATAAACAAATCAATATCACTCTTATCGCGCAAATTATCTCTTCCTATCAAATTAGCGACACATATAAGCCGAATCCAAGGAATAAAACGGAAAAGAGTAGTCATCTTAAGGGCAATTTTTAATTTTCTATCGGAATAATTATATCTTTTCTTTCTTTCTTGAACATATTCTTCTTTCCCGTACAAGTAGAATAATCCGCCTTTTCGCTCGACAATTTTCTTTTCTACTAACACCTGCAATTTATCAGAAACATCAACATAATTACTCTTCAGCTTTAAATATTTTAAAACCTCATTTACCGTTAGAGGAAATGAAAATAAATCAAAAAAAGCAATCGTCTCCACAATTGCCCCCCTTAGATTTTTTTGTTTTTCGTTATTGTTTTCCATATAAATTCCCCTCATGTTTATCCCGTTCGCGGGGAGAGGGGTACCCAAAAAAATAAATACTAAATTCTAAGCATCAAATTCTAAACAAACTCTAAACTCCAAACTCTAAACATCGACTCTTTGTCATTCCAGAATTTTATTGGAACGCTAGTGGAAATTAAATATCTGGAATCCAGAAAAAAATTTAACTCTAAATTCTAAATAGAAATTATTAAAACAGTTTTGAATTTATTTTTTTGTATTTGTTTAGATTTTAGAATTTAGTGCTTAGAATTTTAATTACCCCCTATTCTTCCTTCGGTTTATCTATCACAAGCGGTTCCATTTCAGACTTACCTTCAGTTATCTTAACAACATCTTTATCAATCTTTTTTAGTTCCTTATAAGCATTATTATAATGATTAACCGTAGTACCCATACTGAGGCCGAGTTTTTTCATAAAATCCTCGTAACTCAACATATGTTTTCCAAGCTTTTCGACATTCGCCCTTATCTCTTTAGCTGATTCTTCTATTTGTAGTGCTCTTAAGCCCTGTAAAACAGTCTGCAAATAAGCCAGGAAGCTGGTTGGTGAAACAATAATAACATGCTTTTCTTTGAAGGCGTATTCAATCAAATCTCTTGAATTAACTCCTGTTCCAACAGATCCTACTAGTAAATCATAATAAATAGATTCAGAGGGAATAAACATAAAAGCAAAATCCATCGTTCCTTCATTTGGTTTTACATATTTTGAAGTTTCATCAATCCTCACTTTCAAATCATTCTTAAAAAGCTTTACATATTTATCACGAACATCTTTGTCGGATGTATTTATTATTTTTTCATAATTCTCCAGAGAAAACTTTGAATCAACTGGAATTATTTTGTCTTTCACCCGAACAATAGCATCAACAATAGTTCCGTCTTTAAACCCATACTGCATTTGATACGAATTTGGGGGTAAAACATTTTTTAAAGTCTCTTCAAGATAATATTCTCCAATAATTCCTCTCTGTTTTGGGTTCTTCAAAATATCCTGCAAATTCTGCAATTGAGCCGAAAAATTAACAACCTGTTTGTTGGTTTCATCGAGCTTTGTTAGTCTCTCCGAAACATCAGCAATCAACTTAGCAGACTGTCCAGTAATTCCTTCAACGGTCTTCATTATTTGTCCTTGTTGGTCTTGATTGGATTTGTGAGTTTGTGACAACTTTCCATCCATTTCTTGCCTTAAAGTATTATTCTGATTCTCAAGTTGAGACAGCTTCTCAAGCATTACAACCAGCTTATCACTGTCTCCCAGGTCTTTTTTGCGCAGAAGAAGAAGAATAACAGAGATTACCCCTAAGGTTAGTAAAATAAGTAATATAATTATAAATATATTTTGCATAAATGACTTTATTTCTGATATCCTTATATTAGCAATAAATTCTTATTATTTCAACTAATATTATACACATTTCATTAAGGATTAATGCACCACTCCCTTTATTGACGCTGTATTATCGCCTGATATAATATAATCAAACCTAATATAGAATAGTGCCTGTTCAATAAGACATTTCGAGAGAAGTCTGAAAGTTCAGTATCACAAGTACTTAAACATTGTTGGAACCACATCAGAGTTTTGATTCCTAGGATTTCAGAATGAAAGCGCTACAGAATCATGGAAAGAAAAACGGGATTGCTAACCTCATTGTTTATAGAAACTATGAGACCTAGTCTATATTAGGTTTTATACATAATTGTAATTTTTTCTAATTACTCTATGTTTAAAATATATATGATTCTATTAGACTTATTGTGTTTTAAAATTAAAAATAGCCATAACTTAAATTAAAGTTATGGCTATGGCTATGGTTACAATGATCGTTTTTTCCTTATTTTTAGCTCGGGTATTTTACACCCGTTTTTATAAAGAAATAGAACAATAACACCAATAATTTCTACTATTATTTTCTTAGTTGAAAATAATTGAAAGTTTCTATCACCGATCATTTTTACTCTTTTAGAAAAAAATAACCTCCAGACTAGAGAAGTTCTTAGTATATGATAAGAGGACGTAATAACCAATATTTCCCTATCCTCATTAAGTAGAGGTAAAAGAAACTCACAATTTTCTATGGTTGTGCGACTTTTGTTTTCTACAATAATTGTTTTATATCCTCTTTCAATAAAAAATTTCCTCATTGCTTCAGAAACTGAAATATTGTTTTGGTTTTTTGTAAAAACACCTCCTGTTAGAATTATTTTATCGTTTATATTAGACAATTCAATAGTTTTCAAGCATCTGCTTAAAGAATCTTGATCAAGCTCATAACCAGAATTGCCACATCCATGAACAACAAATGTTTTCATTTTTATTCTCCTTTATCAATGAACAAATTAAACAACATTTTATTATACAATATTTTTACTTTTTGTCAAGACACAGTCGCTACATTCTACTCCGAAGCTTCCGCCACGTCACAGTCTCTCCGACAGAGGACTGTGACGTTTTTTTATCCCATTCTCTCAGATAACCAACTAAAGAAGTTGCACAACCTGTAAACGTCTTGTATTAAAACTCCGGGTACAACCCGGAGCTAGCTGATATATTTCTTTCCGCCACGTCACAGTCTCTCTCAAGAGGACTGTGACGTTTTTATTTTACAGATAGCCTAAACATTTTTAATCGTATACATTAAAATATACATTATAATGTATATATAATACCTTCTCTCTCGGGGGCGGTGTCGTTTTATTTCCCAAATATTCTCTGTTATGTATTATATGCTACATGTTTCATGGCTTACTCTTGCCAAGACCTCTTTTATCATGTAAAATAATTCTCGACGTTTAAAAAAACTATATATTTAAAATAAATAGCATGATTGAAAATTTCATCAAGATAAGAGGGGCTCGAGTCCACAATTTAAAGAACATTGATATCGATATTCCACGTGACAAGTTCGTGGTTTTAACTGGTCTTTCTGGCTCAGGAAAGTCATCTCTGGCTTTCGATACAATATACGCCGAAGGACAAAGACGATACGTTGAATCACTTTCTTCTTATGCTAGGCAGTTTATTGGCCTAATGGACAAGCCTGATGTTGATTTGATTGAAGGTCTCTCTCCTGCTATTTCAATTGATCAAAAATCCACTAGCCACAACCCCCGTTCAACAGTTGGAACAGTAACTGAAATCTATGACTATATGAGACTCCTTTATGCTCGTGTTGGTATTCCTCATTGTCCAAAATGTGGTGAAAAAATAAAACAATATTCAATTGATGAAATATTAAAACAAATTAAAAAAGATTATAAAGAAAAAGAAGTAATTATTCTCTCTCCGATTATCAAAGACAAAAAAGGTGAACACAAAAATGTTCTAGAAAGAATAGAACGAGCAGGATTTCAAAAAGTTTGTTTTGACGGCGTCGTCTATCCCCTGGAGGAAGTGGAGGACATGAAGGTAGATAAAAAGAAAAAGCATACCGTCCAAATCGTAATTGATAGAATAACCATAACAACAAACAAGGATGATATAGCTAGATTGAGTGACGATGTTGAGAAAGCCCTTGATTTGTCCAACGGCTTGATTTCAATCAAGGAAGTTGAAACAGGGAAAGAGAGTATTTATTCTCAATTGTTTGCTTGTCCTACTTGCGAAATCAGTCTTCCTGAAATAGAACCTAGAAGCTTTTCTTTTAATTCTCCTCACGGTGCTTGTGATGATTGTTCTGGTCTAGGTACTAAAATGGAAATTGACCCAGAACTAATCCTCAACAAAAATCTAACCATTGCTCAGGGTGGAATTAAACCGTGGATAGCCACAGGCGGTCCTAACCAAGGTTGGATGATGCGAATTCTAGGAACAGTTGCCGGAAAACATGGCTTTGATCTAAACACTCCTATAAAAAATCTCAGTCCCGAGCAACTAAAAATAGTTTTGTACGGAGCTGGTGATAAAAATTACAATGTTGAATACGAAAACGAAAAATATTCCGGCGAACTAACTACTGAATTTGAAGGAGTAGTTAACAACCTTGAACGAAGATACAAACAAACTGAGTCAGATTTTGTTCGGAAGGACATTGAAACATACATGAGAGTTTTGGTTTGTCCTGCTTGTTCTGGAAGACGTTTGAAACCAGAGATGCTCGCTGTTACGGTTGTAGGAAAATCTATTGATGAAATTACTTCTATCTCAATACTCGAAACAAAAAAATTTTTTGAAGAACTTGAAAATACAAAAAACCTTTCCGCTCGTGACAAAAAAATATCAAGCCAAATTATTAAAGAAATAAAAACGAGACTAACTTTCCTTCTAAATGTCGGGCTTGATTATCTAACTGTTGGCCGAGCTGCTAACACCTTGTCTGGCGGTGAGGCTCAAAGGATACGTCTCGCTACTCAAATTGGTTCTGCCTTAGTTGGAGTTCTCTATATTTTAGATGAACCTTCCATCGGACTTCATCAAAGAGATAACGACAAATTAATCAGCACTCTAAAAAAACTTAGAGATCTTGGTAACACTGTTATTGTTGTTGAACATGACGAAACTACCATGGAAGAATCCGACTGGGTGATTGATATAGGGCCAGGAGCTGGTTCCCACGGTGGAGAAATTGTCGCCGAAGGAACAATCACTGATATAAAAAATAATCCAAATTCTTTAACTGGAAAATATTTGTCAGGGAAGAGAACCATTACTGCACCTGGAACTTACAGAAAAGGAAATGGATATTCAATCAAAATACTAGGGGCAACTGAAAATAATTTAAAAAATATAGATGTAGAATTACCTCTAGCAAAATTTGTTGCCATTACCGGTGTTTCTGGTTCAGGAAAGTCTACTCTAATGACAGACATTCTTGCCAAGTCTCTCAGTCAGAAATTCTACAGAGCCAAAGAAGCTCCCGGAGCGCACAAATCAATTGAAGGTCTTTCAAATATAAACAAAGTAGTTAATATTGACCAATCTCCAATCGGAAGAACCCCCCGATCTAATCCAGCTACATACACAGGTGCTTTTACTCCAATTAGAGAGCTATTTGCGTCATTACCTGAAGCTAAAATAAAAGGGTACAAAGCTGGCCGTTTTTCTTTTAACGTTGTAGGTGGCCGATGTGAGGCTTGTTCTGGTGATGGTATGGTAAAGATAGAAATGCAATTCTTGCCTGATGTCTATGTAGAATGTGATATCTGTCACGGGAAAAGATACAACAAAGAAGCTCTAGATATTCACTACAAAGACAAAAATATTTCCGATGTTCTGAATATGACAGTTGAAGAAGCTATGAAATTTTTCCGAAATATTCCCGCTATCAACCAAAAACTAACCAGTCTCAATGATGTCGGTCTTGGGTATATAAAACTAGGTCAATCAGCGACCACCCTCTCTGGTGGTGAGGCTCAAAGAGTAAAGTTGGCCACTGAATTATCCAGAAGAGCGACTGGAACAACTCTCTATATTTTGGATGAACCTACAACTGGTCTTCATTTTGATGATATTAAAAAACTTTTAGTTATTCTAAATAAATTAGTCGACAAAGGAAATACGGTTCTCGTTATCGAACACAACCTAGATGTTATTAAATCGGTTGACTGGATAATAGACATGGGCCCAGAAGGTGGAGAACGGGGAGGCGAAATAATAGCCGTTGGAACACCAAAGGAAGTGGCAAAGGTTAAGAAAAGCTATACTGGGAAATA
>JAQIDC010000022.1 GCA_027858235.1 Patescibacteria group bacterium
ATAGAAAAGTGCTCGTTCCACTCTTCCTGTTTTCTCTTCGAACCAGAGTAGAACTCACCACCCATATCCATTTGTACATTAATTTTTGTTGTTATGTTGTGAGATCGCAACCAACACACCGGTAAATGGGGTCAGGTCTTGTTTTTTGCATTATCAATAAATCTCTTCACTATTCTGCTCACTACCGATACATGTAGGCCAATTTTAGTTGCTATTTCTGATAAAGAATAACCGCTATTTTTGTAGGCATCATAAATTAATTCGTTTCGTTTTTCTTTTGTTATATCTTTTTCTCTAAATATTTTATCCAAGGACGGTCTACCAACATATCTCTCTTTTTTATTTATGCTTATTGATTCTTTTCTTTCTTTTTTAATATAATCTCTTATTTTTTCTGCAAAAGGAATAGATCCAAGAACAATACCACCCTTTAGATCTTCCCAAACATCACTATCTCCTACTCCCAAACTAATATATTTTTTATACTCTTCTAGTCCATCAAACCTTTTTAGAGCATCGCCTCTTTCAGTAACATTACCCTCGTCATCAATTAACATTTCTCTGTGGCTACTCCAGTGATAGTTTTCTGGATTTTTTACCATTTTCGCTCTAACTGGATTTAATACTATATATCTCACCAATTCATAAAAATATTTTTCTTCATCAACCAAAATGGCTTTGTATCTTCCTTGGAATATATGACCTACTGTTTTGTGATTGTAATTAGATTTCTGCGTATAGACTCCGTTCAGTTGCCTCATTCCTTGAGATAGATTTGGGTCAAGAGTTTTAATAAGTAAATGATAATGATTAGACATCAGACAATAGGCATAGCATTGCCAATTGTATCTTTCTGTATTTTCTTTAAGAATAATTAAAAAATCTTTAAAATCTTTTTTTGTTTTAAAAATATCCTGTCGAGCATTTCCTCGAGATGTAATGTGGTAAAATGCTCCTGGGTATTCTATGCGAAGAGGTCTGGCCATTGGTTTAGGTTAAAAATTATTGTTTTTTATGTAATAGAAATAAATGGTTATCTGTTCTTTTTTATTATAACTTAATTATCGGCTGAATGCAAAAAACAAGACCTGACCCCAATTATTCCTAAAATACTTAAAGAATCTTCGAATAACCATCTTGGCACCAATCACATTATGTATTGTATCCTCTATGAATTTTCTATTTAACAGCTTGACAAAATACTCAAAATATGCTAGTATTCTATATTAGTCACTTATGATAAAAAAAGTGTCTAAAAAGGAATTTGTCCTTTGACAATTGAGAAATTTACCTAACTTTAGATATAAAGGAGATTAACCATGGCGATTACCGCGATAATTACACCGAGTACCAAAATTGATGTACAGTCTGGCAAGGGATTCAGAATAGATGCTGAAGTTGAGGGATCTGTTTCGAAGCAAGAGAAACAAATTTCTTGGCTTGTCTCGTCTGGTCCTGTTGTTAGTAAAGGAAATGGTCTTTTCCAAGCAGAAAAGGTTGAGTCTGATACTAATGTTAAAATTGAATGCTTTGCAGCGGCTAACAAAACCATATCAATTAAATTTGATATCACCATTGTAAGCCCGGAGGTCCAAATCCTACCAAGCAAAAAGATAAAATGTTTTTCTAACACACAAATTCAGTTTGAAACAAAGTGTGGTGGGATAGCAACAAACAACCGGTGGGAAATTATTAGTGAAAATTTCTACTCTGGCTCTATCGACCAGAAAGGTCTTTACTCAAGCCCAGAGATAGCTAAGAAAACAAAAACAATTACGGTGAGAGTTACTGACCAGAATTCTGGGAAAGTAGCATTGGCTAAGGTTCAATTGATTCCAGTAAGTCTAATGATTGGCAAACAGCCAATCATAGTGGCTGGAGAGAAAAATGTTCAGTTGAATATTGTTTCACGGCATGACAAAGAAGGAATTAAGAACTTTAAATGTAGGGTTCTTACTCCCGAGGGTGGATCAATCCAAGATGGTGGTATATATACACCACCATCAATCCTGGCGATTGAAAAAAAAGTAACGATAGAAGTTAAGTCAAAACTCAACAAAAGTCTTAAAAAAACTTTTGAAATAACAGTTGAGTTAGCTAAATGCAAGAAATGTCATGAAGATGTTATTTCAAGTGACAATTCCTGTCCTAAGTGTGGCGAACCAATCGGGTCAGCTAACACACTAAAACAAATCCTGAAAGACAATGGGAGGATATAATGAACTTATTCAAATCTTTTAGTGGCTTGTTTGATTCGGCGTCTCACATTCACACTGGAGTTGATATTGTCAGCTCGTTAACCAAGGCATTCTCAAACAAGAAAGATGTCGCAGAAAAAACAAAAGAAGTTCCAACTGGTGAAGAAAAGACAACTCAAAAAGTTGCTGCCGCTGCGGTGGGAATCGGCGACGAGTTAAATCATGCTTCGATGGTCAAGAAAATGAATGACCCTGAGAGAAGCTATTACAATCTCTTTAAAACGGAGTTAGGAGAAGATTCTTCGTTGAAAGAACGTAGGCTACAAGAACATCTTGGGACAAAATATACCCAAAACCCTGATGAGGCGATTGAAGAAGCGACTGAAATCGGTCGAATCCGAGGTGAAAAATCGAGCACAGATGGGTACAAAACAGCATTATTCTACGTAGAAGCTGCTGGTTACACAAAAGATTCCAACATTACATTACTTACTGGCATATGCAAAGATGCCAAGAAGAAAATTGAACCGCATCTTCCCCCTAAAAGAGTTGTGAAAAAGCGACTTAATAATTTTGAGAAATCAGTTGATAATTTTCTCGGAAACAGGTATGGGGAAAATAATCGAGTTAAATGGGGATCTGACGGAAAAAAAATCAAGAAATAATTCTTTTATGGAGGTATATCATGTTTGCAAGACTTAGTTTCATTTGGCAACTCCTTCTTCGTAGCCCTGCAATAGTAAGGCATGAAGTAGGTATCTTGGACGGTTATCACACAATCTACTTACGAAGATTGATGGTAGGTATTGGGGTTTTCCTCTTTATTCTAATTTGTCTGGTATTCTTTGGAATGAAATTGTTTATCCCAATTTATGGGCTAGCGATTCTTCCATTCTTCATCTGGATTGGAACCACGCCGCGATACATTGCTGTACTGGTTGCAATCAAAACCCTTGATGCCAAAAATCTAAACATCACCAATCACGGTAAAGATGTGATGAAAGATGTCTGGTTAACCCTTGGCAACATATACATGGCAATTGCAACTCTGTGTATGTTTTCCGCAACTCTAGATTTCAAAAGAAACCTGTTGTTGCTCCCACTGCTAGTTCTTGCTTTATCAATCGTACTAATGTCCGATTGGTTTTGGGGAATTAAAACAAGGTTTGCTAAAAAACTTTGTTACCTCTATGCATTCGGCATAGTGACGTTCCTGCTCATCCTCGCTGTTCCTCATACATTTCAAGTAAAAATGTTTGGATCAGCATTCACTAGCAAATTTAGTATCTCGAAAGTCGAGAGAACAATTGTTCAAATTGAAAATTTGAATATGGTGAATGAGCAGACAGCAAATCACAACTCACTTCAACCTTTTCTTGACAAAGTTGCAAATGGTGAAGTGCTCACTGATGATGAGAAAGATGCGATAAAAAAAATAAAAGAAGACTCCAATGAAGCCTTAGTCCCATTAATGATTAAAAAGGCTTCAATCTTCGGGAAAGGTCTTTTTGAAAAAGACCCGCCTCCTCCTCCTACCTGGAAACAGATTGGGGAAACGAAAACCTTCGAAGGGAAGGGTGTTGGTGGTGATAATGATGAAAAGTATGATGTAAAAACCCTTTCTTACGGTACTGACTATAACACAGGCTATTTAATAACCCTTGAGGGGGAAAATGCTG
>JAQIDC010000023.1 GCA_027858235.1 Patescibacteria group bacterium
AAAAATACCGAACATACCGCTTCTAAATTGTTCATATAATAGAGGTTTAGTTTATTAATATTCTCTATTATATCATATATGCCAAATCTTGGAATTTGATAGTTTTACGTATGATCCCTTTTTTGTGACATACTTCTCTGAGTAGAATACCCAAGAAACCCGCCACAGTTAATACCAATATAGCACATTTTAATCATTTTGTCAATATTTACAAATAACTCAAAATATTATACTATTCTATTGAAATAAACTCACTAAACGGGTTTATTAATTTATTTAAAAAATAACTAATTAAAAATCACTCATACTCTTAAAATTAATTCCTTCTTTAATATTTTTACTAATATTAAAGCAATAAGAGTAGAGGATTAAAGGAAAAACAATATGACAAAACTTCCTACAGTAGAGGAGATGTTGAAGGCAGGAATGCATTTCGGGCATCGAACAAGCAAATGGCATCCAAAGATGGAGCCTTTTATTTTTGGCGCAAGAAATGGTGTCCACATTATTGACTTGGTTAAGTCAAAAACTTATTTAATAAAAGCACTAGATTATATGAAGCAAGCAGCTTCAGAAGATAAGGTTATTTTATTTGTTGGTACAAAATCACAAGTAAAACACCCTATGAAAGAAATGGCGTTAGAGGTTGGAATGCCATATATTACAGAAAAATGGATGGGCGGTCTTTTAACTAACTTCCCGGTTGTTAAAAAACTTATCAAAAAATTCAAGGATTTGAATGAAGAAAAAGCGAATGGTAAGCTTGAAAAATATACAAAAAAAGAACAATTAAATTTTGCTAGAGAAACAGTTAAATTGGAAACAAAAGTTGGTGGTCTTGTAAATATGACAAAATTACCTGATGTTGTTTTTGTTTGGGACATCAGAGAAGAAAAGAATGCTGTTCTTGAAGCAAAAAAGAAAAATATTCCTGTAGTTGCTATTTGTGATACAAATGTAAATCCAAAAGATGTTAACTATATTATTCCTTCGAATGATGATGCGACAAAAACAATTAAAATGCTTTTGAACGTTATCAAAGAAACTCTCTTGGAAGGGAAAGCATCAAAAAAAGTTGAATAAAAATTATAAAAAAGTAACTAGTAATAAATAGTAGCTAGTAGTATATAAAAATAAGGTTAGTGGGCCACTAATTACTATCTACTGATTACTTTCTAATTATATGGAAAAAATAAAAGAATTAAGAGACAAAACAGGTGCAGGAATTGTCGATTGCAAAAAAGCTCTTGATGAATCAGACGGAGATATTGAGAAAGCTGTTGAAATATTAAGAAAAAAAGGAATTACAAAGGCTGCCAAAAGAAGTGATAGAGAAACCTCTGAAGGTGTGGTTAAATTTTTGGTAAACGATGAAGGAGATGAAGGTTACATGGTAAAACTTGGCTCTGAAACAGATTTTGTTTCTAGAAATGATAAATTTCAAACACTCGCTGACAATGTTTTAAAAGTAATTGCTGAAAAAAAACCGGAAAGTCTTGAAGAATTATTTGCCCTAGAAATGGACAAAATGGCAGTAAAAGATACTGTTGATAATATGGGCGGGATTATTGGTGAAAAGATTGAAATTGTTGATTACAAAATATTAAAATCAGAAGGAAGTGTTGCCGGCTATTCTCATATGGACGGAAGAATTTGCGTATTGGTTTCAGTCGACAAGAAAGATGAAGCCGATTTAGCTCGTGATATTGCAATGCATATTGCAGCTTCTAATCCAAAATACATGAGTCCAGAAGAAGTGCCTGCTCTAGAAATTGAAAAAGAAAAAGATATTTATAGACAACAACTTTTGAAAGAAGGTAAACCAGAAGCGATGCTAGATAAAATCCTTGTCGGAAAAGTAAATAAGTACTACGAAGAAGTTTGTTTGTTGAAACAAGAATTTATTAAAGATGATAAGAAAAAAGTTGAACAAATT
This sequence comes from Patescibacteria group bacterium, assembly GCA_027858235.1. Classification (NCBI taxonomy): domain Bacteria; species Patescibacteria group bacterium. The sequence continues at coordinate 1,937 of JAQIDC010000023.1, forward strand.
TTAGGTGAAGCTAAGATAGAAGCTTTTTCAAGATTAAGTCTCTAGTTTAATGAGAAAAATAAAAGTACAAATATCACAATGGGATAGAGATGGCATCTTTGATTGTGATGAGGATATTGAACTTGCCCTAGGCGACAAAGTTTTGGTTACTATTGGAGATGAAGAAGAAATTGGAACAGTTACGGACTTTATTGAAAAAGGAGATCAATCCACTGTTGTAAAAGCGAATGAAGGGAAAGACAAGAACGAAGCAAATCCTGATGAGAAAGATTTAAAAAGAACTATCGAAGGGAAGGCTTCTATTGAAGATATTCGAAATCTCCCAGACTCCAATACAAGACAAGCAATGCTCGACAGATGTAAGCAGCTTATCATAGAGCACGAACTACAAATGAAACTTGTTGATGTTCATATTTCTCTTGATAATTCTAAAGCATCTTTTGCTTTTATTGCTGATGGTCGAGTTGATTTCCGTGGACTAGTTCGTGATTTAACAAGAACCTTCAATAAAACAATTCGTCTCCAGCAGTTAGGAATTCGTGATGAAGCAAGAATAGCAGGCGATGTTGGTCATTGTGGAAGAAACCTATGTTGTCGATCACATCTTAAAGAGCTAGCTTCAATTACATCCGACATGGCTGAAGTCCAACAATGTGCTCACAGAGGCTCAGATAGAATATCTGGCGTTTGCGGACGTTTGATGTGTTGTTTATCTTATGAAGAAGAAGGATATAAAGAACTCGACAAAAAAATGCCAAAGGTAGGAACAAAAGTAAATGTTGACGGAAGAAAGGGAGTGATTATTGCTCAGCACCACTTGAAAGAGACTGTTGATGTAGAATTCCCAGCAGGAAAAGGTGAAAGAGGGACTACGAGAGTAGAAGTTGACCTCAATAGACATAAGAAGAAATAATTACATTTAGCAAATATAAAAATAAGTATAGAATTAATTCTATACTTATTTTTTTGTCGAGTACTGTAAAATTTTATTAAATAGAAACAATGAAGTTTTTTTGAAAATTTATGCTATAATATAGTTATAAATAAAATATTTAATATGTTAAAATCTCAACTAAAATTTATTATCACAATTGCTCTTGTTTTAGGTCTATCTATTTCATTTCAATCACTATTAGCACAATGGCAAGCTCCAACAGCAGGCCCTCCGGGGAATAATATTGATAAACCGATAAACACTGGACTTGGTTTGCAAGAAAAACTCGGGGATCTAAAAATTGGTGGTGATTTTGGAGTAGGTAAAAATTTCAAAGTATTGGGTGATTTGTATGCTAGTACAACCATTAAGGGGCTTGGTAATGGCTTAAATATTGATGCTGGTGATTTTGGAATGGAGTTTAATATTAATAGTGATGGAATTGGTACTGATGACTTCATTTTTTATAATAATGGCACACAAATAATGAAAGTTGATCCCGCTGGAAACATTTATTCTAACTCCAGCATTATCCCTACTCTCAATGAAGTCAATTCAAATTTTTATGATAAGACAGAGATAGACGCAGGCTATTATACAAAAAGTGAAACATACTCACAAACAGAAATAGATAATCAGACCTATACACAAACAGAAGTTCAAGAACTGATTGCTTCTTTAGTTGTTGCTGCTGATTCTTCATTGGACCTGTATTTGGGGCTTCATTCTTCTGCCCAATGCGCAGCAGCAGGGGGGGGGGTTGAAACTATTGGTGTAAATGATTTTTGTAAATTTTCAGGAAGATCTTCTTGCGAGCCAGGATGGATTCCGTATCCAAATCTAAATTCGACAACCGCCAAAACATGCACCTATGATAAATGCGTAACAAACAATC
>JAQIDC010000024.1 GCA_027858235.1 Patescibacteria group bacterium
TGAGCAAATTTAAATGTTCTATCTTCAAGATTATAATAACTTGATTTTCCCTCCATTTATTTATTTTGAGTTTATAATTTTGTATTTGTTTAGAATTTAGAGTTTAGTGCTTAGAATTTTTCTATCTTGATATTTCCTCAATAAACTTATCCGCATCTACTTTAATCTTTGGATCTAAGTCTCCTGCCATTGTTGCTGCTTCTATAGCTTTTTCATTATTACCACTCTCTTTATACAACATTGCTAAATTAATCCAAGCCGTAGGGTCTTTTGGTTCTAGTTTTACTAATCCTTCATATAGAGTCAGAACTTTTTCAAAATCTTTTTCCTCAACATAGTGGCCAATTAAAGCTTTCAAATAATCACCTGGGCCCAACAAGCTAATACCACCTTTGTCTATGCATTGGTCCATATATTCATAACCTTTAACTTCATCTTGATAAAAGAAATGAGCTTTGGCTAGGCTACAAGCACTATCATAATAATTCTCATTCAAAGAATAGGCGTATTCGAGGGTTTCTAGGGCCTTGTCTTTTTGCCCTGCTGTTATAAGGATTTGTGCTTTTTGGAAATATATTGGAACTCTTTGCGGACTAGCTTCAATTGACCTATCTATTGCTTCAAGCGCTGCATTTATATAATAATCGTACTTTGATTGATTCCCTCGATGGAAAGATGCTGCTTTGTTGTAGGCCTGAGCCAAAAGCATTTGGTTCATGCTGTCTTTCTTATTGTAGGCAACATTTTTCTCTGCATGTTCAATAATAAAATCGAGAGCTTCGGTTGCTGCTTCTTTATCTTTATATGATTCTAATTGACCTCTATCGGAAATTAAAAGTCTCATTAAGCTAGTTCTTGAATCTCTGTCTAGGATAGAATCATAAGAAAGAGCTTCTCTATATTTATCCACAGCAGCTACTATACCACCACTAGAATTTATACGCTGAGCATCTATAGTTAACTTAAGCATTTTATAGGGAACATAATTATATTGGTACAAAACAGAAAGTAAAATAAGCCCTCCGATAAGCAATGCGACAATTTCGTTATTTCCCATTTCTTCATCTTTTACTGGTACCAGTTCTTCTTCTCCCTGATATCTGAAATAAACATAAGCCAATACCATCATAAAGGCCATATAGGTCACCATAGCATCAAATACAGCCAGGTTTTGGACGAAGTATGCGGTGATGAGAGAAGTGATAATAATAAACTCATGCATATCTAGTTTTCCACAGCGATACCCCGAAATAAGGTAGTAGCCAAGAGCAAAGAATATAGAAAGGTATGTCAAGAGCCCAAAAAGCCCCATTCCAGAGAGAATATCAACCAAATTATTATGAGCTCTATCAAAATATGTTTCTGTTCTTGTTTGATCATAGAAATGAGCGTCAAAGTATTTATCAAAAGTAATAGCATAATTCCCGTAACCAGTCCCCACCAAGGGATGGCTTGGAAAATCTTTAAAAGCAGCTCTCCAAGAAATCAAACGAGTTTGAAATGTATTTTTCTCCCAAGAAAGTTCGTAAGCTACTCTATTTAAAAATGTTGAGTTTCTGGTAAGAAAATTATCTTTCTGAATTAAGAAAAAGTAAGAACCAAAAATCATTATAAATATTGCTGCAGACACTGTGGCCACTTTGATTCTTCTGTCTTTATATAAAATCCCGTACAAGAATAGCATTACCAAAAGACCGGCCGCAAAACCACCATAAGCTCCAGCCACACTTGTTTTTATCATGTGATAAACAAAGAGGACTACAAGTGGCAAATACATGCTTTTTATCACCCAGCTTTTCTCACGAGCAAAAAGAAGTATTGCAAAGTAGGCAGAAAAGATATGGAAAGCAGCAACATAGGCAGTATTACCCAGAGTACTATAGACATGGCTAGTCCCAGAAAGACCTTTTAGAGCCACAAAAATAGCAAAAAATACATATATATTCAAAAATACCTTCCAATCATCCCAGCTCCTGAAAGCAGTAATTATTATCAAATAAAAAGCAAAGAAATGTAACAAATGAAATGCGCCAAGCATTCTCTCAACATCGCCCCAAAAACTTAGATTAAAATCAACTCCAGTAAAAGACGTTACAACCACAGCTCCGAAAAAAGCTGCGAGGCCGTATGTTATATAGTTCTTCTTCGGTCTCCAAGAAGGATATTTAACAATCATGGCAATCCAAAAAATCATCAATACTTCAATAACGACATTGAAAAATATCTGTTTTGAGGTAATAAATGGAAACAAAAGGTTTTTATTGACCAAGAATACAGAGATTAAAGACAAATAAATCCCTCCTTGCAAGATGTATTTATATAGTTTTTGAGACATGAATTTTAGTTAAAAGTTAAAAGTAGAAAGTTAAAAGTAGAAAATTTCGATGTTCCTATCTTTTAGCTAACTTAAAAACAAGACAAAGCCCTTTGTCTTGTTTGAAGAATAGCAGAATAGCTAGTTAAATTCAATACTCTCAAAAGAATGGCCGGAGGAGAAAGAACGGTCAGACCCCTGAGCACTTTTCTGCGTTCATTGAA
>JAQIDC010000025.1 GCA_027858235.1 Patescibacteria group bacterium
CTTAACTTACCTGTGGTGGAAATAATTTCTGGACCTGCTTATTATTCTAGTTCAACTGAAGCTAGCTTTTTGTTTACAGCCAATTGTGTCCCAAGTCTTTTTAAATATTCTTTTAACAACGAAGATTTTCAGGTAAGCGACTTGTCTGAAAGTATTAGCGAGGGCAGAGTGTTTAATGAAGAATCGAATATATTAGAAATAAAGATTAAAGATAGGCTGGGAAGGTCGGCCAGCACTTCTTTTGAATGGATTATTGATACAACCCCACCGGAAGTAATATTTGGAGATACTACTTTCAGTGAGAATGAAATACTAATAAATTGGGAGATAGCTAGCTCAACAAGAGATGGGTCGCCATTTAAATATTTCGAATTAGAAGAGTTTATTGATGGAGCATTCTTCGACAGTTTTATTGTTGAAGCTAATATTTTTTCAAGGGCAATAAGCACTCAAGACAATATGAGTTTTAGAATAAGGGCAGTTGATATGGCGGGGAATATTGGTGAGTGGGTTGATAAGGTGATTATAATATTACCCGAAAGCAATCATATTTTAATAAGTGAAGTGGGGATTATTGGAACAGAATTTATCGAGCTCTATAATCCGACAGAAGAGGATTTTTTAATAAGTTCATGGTATCTTGCCTACTATCCTGCTGAACGGGATTGGTATAATCCCTATCGTTTACTGGAGATAAGACCAGCAGAAATAGAGTCTAGAGGTTTTTTTTAGTTTCAGTTGTTGAAGATGAAATAAGTATTGCTGATGATAGCTTCTCTTACGCTTCTGATTTTTTGAATAATTCAAACGGATCAATCGCTCTTTTTGATTCAAAACCAGAAGAGGGAGAAGATGCTCCCGAAGCGATTGATGCTGTTGCTTGGGGTGGGGTTGAACATGTTTTTGAAGGAAGCCCAATTCAACTAACTGAAAATGCAATTTCGATAGAAAGAAAAGCCAACTCCAAATCATCTATAGAAACTATGCTAGATATAGAAAGCGATGCATTTCTGGGGAACGGTTATGACACAAACAACAACTCAGAGGACTTTGTGTCTCACACTGTAAGTAATCCACAAGGAAATGGATCGAGCTTTGAGCCAAGAGACTTGACCATACCTGGAGCAGTAGATGACTTAGGGATTAATAGCATAGAAGAGCATGAAGCTGAAATTTCTTGGACTGCTTCATTATATTCAAATATAGAAATAGGTGCCCTATATAAAATTCTCTATTTAAAAAACAATAATTGCGAGGGAGATGTTGATTGGGGAAATGCTGCGTCAACTACTGTGCCAAGCAGGAATCAAAAGGATTATTTTATTGCCATGGTAATGATTGATCCACCGTATACTTATAGAATACTCGGGTTAGAAGATAACACAGATTATTGTCTTGCCATAAAAGTCTTCAATGGTGAAGCTTGGTCTGATTTTTCAAATATAGTAAATTTAAAAACAGAAATGTCATCAACCGAATTAATAACACTCGTTCCTACTACTGGCGATTATATAAATATTGATAGACTAAGCAAGGAGGATAGTCCCTATCTTGTCGATAGACTTATGAAAGTTGGTCAAGCAGGCCTTATTATAGAACCTGGAGTGATTGTTAAGTTTAATGATATCTACCTAGAGAATGGCGAAGAATATCCGACGGGAATTCTAGCTGAGGGTCCAATAACTGCAATTGGAACAATGGAAGACGTTATAATATTTACTTCTGATAAAGATAATAATTCAGGAGGGGATACAGATCAAAATGGAAACGAGACGAGGCCAGCACCTGGTTCTTGGGGAAGCATTGATTTGCATAGTAAAAATAATATCTTTGAAAGTGTTGTTTTCAAGTACGGAGCTAGAGATTTATCCAGAGGAGTTTTAAATATTTTTGAAGATGAAAATGAAATAATTGGTTCATCTTTTTTTGATAACTCGAAAGGTATAGAAATTACTCACGCTTCATCAACAAACCCTACAAAAATAACTAACAACTTATTTCAAGATACAGGAGAATCCATTTCAGTTTTTGGCGATTCAAATCCTGTAATAGAGAATAATATTTTTGTAGAATAATAGTCGTCTCAAATATAAAATAAAATAACCCTGAAAACAACTAAAACATAATACATATTACTAAATTTATAGTACTTCAGTATACTAGTATACTGAAGCAAAAATATATGGGTGGGAAAGTAAAATATAATTCACTTTCGGAAAGTGAAAAGAAAAAATATCTTGGTGATTTTTATACTATGGTTTCCTTGTTGTCAGGCAGAGATGAGGTTAAATCATTTTTTAAAGACTTGCTATCCCTAAGTGAAATAACGATGATATCAAGGAGAATACAAATAGCTAACTACTTTTAATGGGAGATTCACATAGAGACATCAGAGAAAGCCTTGGTGTCGGGTTTAGCACTATTATTCAGGTTGATAGATGGTTAAACGAAGGGTTTGGTGGTTATAGAAAAACTATAAAAAAATATGAAAAAATGAACAAAAAAGATTTAAATATTTCAATAGAAGATGATTGTTCAGACTTGTCTTTGAAAAAATTGAGAAAAAATCATCCCGGTCATTTTCTATTATTAAATCTTTTGGATAAATAAGTGCTACAGTATACTAGTATACTGTAGCAAAGATATATTTTTTTGTAGAGTAGTAGTTAACCTAAATACATGTTAATTAGAATTAGTGCGATTTAGGTTAGGGGAGTGAATAAAAAGAAAAAAAGACTTCCGGGGAAGTCCTTTTGTGAAATGGTCGGTTGAGCCCTCCGAGCTTTGGCCATGCATGAGGATCATGTTTTGACTTTTGCTATTTGGTTAGGAGGACCCACCCGATAACTTTGTTAAGCAATGATCTTATAAATATATTAAGGCTAAATTATTTTTGTGTCAAGACACACAGACACACATTATCCTTGCTCAAAAATTGTTTTTTATGATATAGTTAAAATGTTATAATTTAAGAAAAGAAGGTGAAGAATGTCACCAATTTTTAAGAAAAATGAAAAGAAGAATAGGTTTTATAGGTCAAGGGTGGATAGGTAAACACTACGCAGATGATTTCGAAAATAGGGGATATGATGTAGTTCGATATTCTCTAGAAGAACCATATATTAATAATAAAGAAGAAATAAAATACTGCGATATAGTTTTAATTGCAGTTCCAACGCCATCAAAACCGGAGGGTTTTGATTCTAGCATTTTACGCGGGGCAGTGAAAATTGTTGGAAAAGGGAAAGTGGCTGTTATTAAATCAACCTTACTTCCTGGCGTAACTGAAGAGATTCAAGCAGAAAACCCTGATATATATGTAGTTCATTCCCCGGAGTTTTTAAGAGAGGCTAACGCAGCTTTTGATGTAGCCAATCCTGTTAGAAATATTGTAGGTATTCCTGTGGATAATGAAGAATATAGAAAGCATGCCGAAATAATTTTTGAAGTACTTCCAGAGGCTCCGTTCAAATTAGTTTGTCACTCTCGTGAAGCTGAATTGATTAAATATGGAGGCAATGTTCATCTTTATATAAAAGTAGTTTTTATGAATATGCTTCATGATTTGGCGACTAGTCATGACCTAAATTGGGATACAATAAAAGAGGCAATGGCCGCTGATTCTCGTATTGGTAGTTCTCATATGGATCCAGTTCATCAGAGTGGTCGAGGAGCAGGTGGACATTGTTTTATAAAAGATTTTGCTGCATTTAAAGAACAGTATGAAGAAGCAGTTGGCGATAGTCAAGGCTTGGACGTTTTAAATGCTCTGCAAAATAAAAATAATAGACTCCTGAAGGACAGCAATAAAGACTTGGATTTGCTAGAAAGTGTTTTTGGAGGTATTGACAATATTTAATTTTCATGTTAATTTAAGCTGTTTTAGAAAATAAATTACAAATATATGGCTAAATGTATAGTGACTGGTGGAGCTGGCTTTATTGGCTCTAATCTGGTTGATGAATTAATAAAAAGAGGTGATGAGGTTGTTATCGTTGATAATTTGAGTACAGGTAAAAAGGAAAATATTAACTCTAAGGCAAGGTTTCACAAAGAAGATATTAGAAATCTGGAAAGATTAACTTCTATTTTTGAAGGTGCTGATTATGTTTTTCATTTGGCTGCACTCGCTCGAGTACAACCTTCAATAGAAGATCCCCTCACTTATCACGACGTTAATGTAAATGGTACTCACAATGTCCTAGAAGCAGCTCGTCAAGCTGGTGCTAAAAAAGTAATTTTTTCAGCTTCATCTTCAGCCTATGGCGATCAAAAAGAAATGCCCTTGCATGAAAATATGCCAGTTAATCCTATGAGTCCTTATGCGTTACACAAATATATAGGTGAGCGATATTTAAGACTCTACAACGAAGTATACGGCCTCCCTACAGTGGCTTTAAGATATTTTAATATTTATGGTAATAGACAACCCTTGGAAGGTGCTTATTGTCTTGTGATGGGTGTTTTTGCTAATCAAAGGTTAAGAGGGGAAAAAATGACTATAACAGGTGACGGAGAAAATAGAAGAGATTTTACATCTGTTGTTGATGCAGTAAGAGCAAATATCCTAGCCGCTGAATCAGATAAGGTCGGTAAGGGAGAAGTAATAAATATTGGACGAGGAAAAAATTATAGCGTAAATGAATTGGCAGCAATGATAGGAGGGCCAAGCAAAAACATTGAAGCTAGAATTGAACCGAAGGAAACTATTGCAGACAACACAAAGGCTAAGGAACTTCTCGGTTGGGAGCCAACAGTTGAATTGTCTGAATGGATAAAAGAATACAAAAAAGAACTAGGTATATAATTTTTGGAACCTAGACTTCAAAAATCAGAAATTAAAATATGAGGAGGATATTACTATTCTACATTGAGAAAAATAAAAAGATTTTTCGTTTTGTTGTAGCTGGAGGATCGGCGACTGCAGTTGATATTTTTTTGTTATTCTTTTTAACTGAAATAATTGGACTATGGTATATCCATTCGGCGGTGCTTGCTTTTGCGGCATCTTTTTTCGTTAGCTTTTATCTCCAAAAGTATTGGACATTTGAAGATAATAGAGAAAATATGAAAACAAAACAAATGCTTATGCATTTTATGGTTGCTAGTACCAACCTAACATTAAATACTTTTGGAATATTTTATTTAGTTCATTTTATGCATATATATTATCTATTGGCCCAGCTAATGGTTGTTGGATTTTTGGGCGTAGGTAGTTTTCTTATGTATAACATAGTAATTTTCAAAAAAACTTTAATCGAAAGTAAAATACTCGTAGATGAAAATAACGATAGATAAAAACAAGTATAATATAAATGCTGAGCAATTTTTAAGAAGAAATGGTTATGCTTTTATTGTAGATAGACGGAGAGGAAAAGAAAGTTTTGTTCGTAGAATGGGAGCTGGCCATTACCCGCGTTTTCATGTTTATATAAAAAGAGAGGACAATAGAATAATCTTTGATATGCATCTAGATCAGAAACAAGCGAGTTATGAGGGCTCTCATATGCATAATGCAGAATATGACGGTAATACAGTCCAAGCAGAAACAAATAGATTGAAAAGCCTTATTGCAAATGAATATAAAAAATCAAGTATTCAAAATATAAAAAAAGAGCCTGAGAAAGAAGAAGGGTTAACAAAGAGATTTTTTAAAGCTTTTTTTGGATAAAAACGAATATTTCAATAGTTCATTCTAGCAGCGAAAGGAGAAGAGCATGAAAATCGGTGATAAGGTTGTTTTTAAGCAGGAAATTATTGATAGATGCGAAAGGGCTGGTAATAATCCTGCGATGAAACCAGACAGTAAGGCTGAAATGGAGATTGTTGAAGTGAAAAAAAGCATTATTTTGGTCAGGTCTGGCGCTTGTATAATTCGCGTAAATCCAAGTGCTATAGAACCCGCTTAAAATTTAAGTAAGCCCTAGTTAAAACACTGGGGCTTTTTTTATGTTTAAAGTCTATTTTACTTTAAACTATAAAACAGTTAAAATACATAGAGAATTGCAAAATATTTGCAATAGTTTTGTTTTAGTTATAAGATATAAAAACTTTTAATATTAGTAAAAATAATGAATCAACCATCTGACGAAATAAAAGCTCGGCTTGATATTGTGGATGTTATTCGTGACTATATTCCACTTAAGGCATCTGGGATGAATTTCTCAGCAAGCTGCCCTTTTCACAATGAAAAAAGCGCTTCTTTTATGGTGAGCCCAGATAAACAGATTTGGCATTGTTTTGGTTGTGGTAAAGGTGGAGATATTTTTTCTTTTGTAATGGATTTAGAGGGAATTACTTTTATCGAAGCTTTGAGACTACTTGCTCCAAAAGCAGGAGTTACCCTTCAAGCCGTAAATCCAGAAACATCGTCAAAAAGAAACAAAGCACTCGATATTTTGGAATTGTCTGCGAAATATTATAATCATATATTAACTAATGAAAAAATAGCGGAGAATGCTCGAAAATATCTAGCTAAAAGAGAATTATCTAAAAAGACTATTGAAGATTGGCAGATTGGCTATAGTCTCGATTCTTGGGATAATTTATTTGGTTTTTTGAAAAAAAGAGGATTTAGTGAAGAAGAAATTTTTGAAGCTGGGATGACAACGAAGAAACAAAACGGACAAGGATATTTTGATCGTTTTCGAGGACGCATTATGTTCCCAATTTCTGATGTGAATGGGAATGTTGTTGCCTTTACTTCCCGAGTTAGTCCAGAAAAAGAAGCAACGGAGAAAATGGGTAAATATATCAATAGCCCCCAAACAGTTATTTATGATAAAAGCCGGATTCTTTTTGGTCTTGATAAGTCAAAACAAAAAATAAGACAACAAGACTACGCGGTAGTTGTTGAGGGACAAATGGATGTAATAACAGCCCACCAAAACGGGTTTAAAAATGTTATTGCCTCATCGGGCACGGCCCTATCGAAAGAACAACTGAATCTAATCAAGAGGTATACAAAAAATATTGCTCTTGCTTTTGATATGGATAAGGCAGGGGAATTGGCTGCAGAAAGGGCAATTAAAGAAGGCCAAATTGCTGAGATGAACATAAAAGTGATCGAAGTTCCTAATGGCAAAGATCCTGATGATTGTATAAAAAATGATATTGAAGGCTGGAAAAAAGCAGTAGGAGAAGCTAAACATATGATGGCTTATTACATTGACAAAACATTTTCCAAGTTTGATATTTCAGACATTACGGAAAGAGTTAAGGGGATAAATGTAGTTTCAAAACTTTTGGTTAATATATTAAATAATATCGAAAGAGATTATTGGATAAAAGAACTAAGCGAAAAGACTGATACAAAAGAAACTGACATAAAAAATGAATTAAAGAAGCTTCAAGCCAATGTTGACGACGGCAATATAGATAATTTTGATACATTTGAAGCTCCAAAGAGAGAGGAAACGAGAGAAGACAAATTAATTAAAATGCTTTTAACTTTAGTCCTAAAATTCCCAGACAACATCGAACATGTTATGAAAAATATAGAAACAGATTTTATAACTGATATTAACCACAAGACTCTTTACAAAAATTTGGCCCTGTATTATAATAAGCTTAATAATTTAATAGGAGAAACTTCTCGTGATAACAGTTTTAGCTATTCTCAGTTTAGAGATTACCTAGAAAAAGAAGCAGATCAAAACCAGCCAAAAATATTAGATGAGCTGGTTATTTTGGGTGATAGAGACTTTTTTGAATACGATAATGAGAAAGCAAGGGCAGAACTTATTGAAATTATTAAAAATATTAAACAATCATATTTGAGTCAAAGAAAAAAGGAAATTGAAAAACTTATCCAAGAATTGGAAAAAAACAACGAAGGCAAAGATGAGATTAAAGGTCTTATGGATGAATTTAAAATATTGTCCGATGAGTCAAGAGAACTATTTAAATAATATATATAATGGTCGTTCGAAAAAGCAAGACAACTAAAACGCCTATTTCTGCAAAGAAAAAGGCACCAAAAAAAGCTGCAGTAAAAGCTGGAGCTAAAAAATCAACTGCAAAGCCAAAAAAGAATGTCGTAAAAAAAATTAAATCGACAAAAAAGGCTACTCACAAAAACACTGCTAAACCAGCAGTCAAAAAATTTCCCAAAAAGAAGAAGTCCAAACAATTGAAGCCCAGAGAAGATCATGTAATTGTACTTCCTGATGAGGAAAAAATTGTTAGAACTATCGCTAAGGGAAGAACTAGAGGTTTTTTAACAGAAACTGAAGTTTTGTATTTGTTCCCAGAAGTAGAAGAATACATCTATGATTATGAATTGTTTTTGGAGGAGATGCAAAAACATGGTGTTGAAATCAAAGAAAAAACAGAAGATTTGCTAAATGTTAGCACAAGCTTTCTATCTGATGCTGGTGACCTAAATTTGGTTCCAAAAACAGCCAAAGAGAAAAAGAAAGAAAAAGATGATGCAGCCGCAGCGATGGTTGATTTGAGCAAGTTAAACACTGATTCGATTCAAATGTACTTGAAAGAAATTGGTAAGGTGCCTCTTTTGACAGGAGCTCAAGAAGTCGAACTAGCCAAGAGAAAAGATAAAGGTGAAAAAGCGGCTGAAAGACAAATCATCGAAGCTAATCTTCGTTTGGTTGTTTCTATTGCCAAAAAATTTGCTGGAGCGAAGGGTCTTTCCTTACTTGATTTAATTCAAGAGGGGAATATTGGTCTTTTTCGAGCAGTTGAAAAATTTGAATATAGAAAAGGATATAAGTTTTCAACATATGCTACTTGGTGGATAAGGCAGGCTATAACCAGAGCTCTCGCTGATCAGTCAAGAACTATTCGTATTCCAGTTCATATGGTTGAAACTATCAACAAGTTTCAACAGGTACAAAGAAGACTTATTCAAGATCTTGGTCGTGAACCATTGCCAGAAGAAATTGCCGCTGAGATGAGTGAAGAAATTGATAAAGTTAGACATATTATAAAAATATCTCAAGATACTATTTCTCTCGAAACTAGCATCGGTGATGATGACGAAGATTCAACCCTTGAGGACTTTATCGAAGATGTTAAAAATGTTACCCCAGACAGATCAGCTGCTCTGCAACTACTGAAAGATTATGTTAAAGAAGTTGTTTCACAACTCTCACCAAGAGAGCAAAAGATTCTTGAAATGAGATTTGGACTAACAGACGGTGTTTCGCATACCCTGGAGGAAGTAGGAAGAGAGTTCGACGTTACCCGTGAACGTATTAGGCAGATTGAAGCAAAGGCACTTGAAAAGATTCAAAAACACGACGGTATAAAGAAACTACGAGATTACTAGATTCTTATAAATAAAGAACCCCTCTTCAAATTGTAGAAGAGGGGTTTTTGTTTAACTTTGCAGAATGCTTAGCGCGGTCCGCAAGATTTTCTTTGCTTTTTTCGTTTCGAGAATGCAATCTTTTGCTGCGTTTAAATAAAAGGAAGTTTGGACACTTTTGTTATGGAAACTACTTATAAACAATCCCTCCATAGAATAAAGGAGCTTGTTAATTGTTCCTATCTTAAAGGATTCGGGGAAATTACTGAATCCTCGCATAGAAATAAATTTATCTAAGTCTTTTATCGCTTCGAGCTTTTTGGTGTTCATTTCAGAATAGCAGTTATTCAGACTGTTCTTTCTTTTTGTAACAAGTGGAGTGAGGACTTCTTTTATGTGTATCAGTCTATTTCCCAAATTATTTAACATAGCTATCGTTTTAGCTGCAAAAGCTCCTGGATTATTTCGATCAAGAGAATCCTTAAGCGGTAAAATTGATTTACCTAGTTTGGCAGTGTCTTTTTTGAGCTTATCTCTGCAAGAAGAGAGGTCATTAATCAAGGCGGATATTTTTGATTGGAGATTTTTTTTCTTTTTCTTGGTATTATCCCAATCAAGAAGTAAGTTATTAATTTCTTTTATCAGTATTCTCGTTTCTTCAATTTTTGGTATTTCACCACAATCCTTGCTGGTTTTATCAAGATATTTTTTTAAGATATTATCTTGCATCCGGACAGCAGCTTTAAAATCAAACACCACATCCTTTTTCTTGTGTAAGACAATCCACCCTTCGGGACTAACTTTGATACCTAGTTTTCCAAGGTCAAAAAGCCAATTAGCCTTAAAGACATTCATGTATCGAAAATCTTTATGGGTTAATAGACTAGTTTTTCTAGCTTCACTTTTTAAAACCTTTTCTGATAAATTTGTCAGGTCTAATCTTGGATGATTTTCTTTTAATGCTAAAATTTCGGCATGGAGAATCATTGCTTCTTCAATTAGTCTCTCTTTATTGGGAATGGGTATAGTATGAATTATCTTCTTCTTACCCTTAGAAAAAAATATACCACGGATTTGGTTAATCATTGCATTAAAAATATCAGGAGGGATTGAAGTGTTTCTTCTTCCAAATAAATTTGTTTTTATGAAAGCAAACGTCTTATCTTCATAATTTGGGGTGAAAGTTATTCTAATATCTTTATATATCATGGAAACATTCATCGCTTTCTTATTTTCATCTCGTTCAAACGGAAGAATCTCATAATTAGGCATTTATTTTCTCCTTTTATTTGAGTTTTTAAGGTTCAATTTTGTTGATATACAAAAATTTACTATATCTTAAAAATAGGTAAAAGTCAACAGGTATTGACGCATTTTTAAAAATAATTTATTATATATGCATACCTGCCTAATAGGCAGATTTTAGTTTGAAAATAAAATATTTTTATACTTCGTAGCTTTAGCGAAGTAGTATTCCCGGGTAGCGCAGCGGTAGCGCAGTTGACTGTTAATCAATTGGTCGTCGGTTCGAATCCGACCCCGGGAGCTGATAAAAAAGTAGCTAAT
>JAQIDC010000026.1 GCA_027858235.1 Patescibacteria group bacterium
TTTTTTGGAGCCAACAGAGGGACTCGAACCCACGACCCATGGTTTACAAAACCATTGCTCTACCAGCTGAGCTATGTTGGCGAAGATGAAAAGCTGCCTGCCCCGCCCATCTGGCGGGAAGCTATGTTAGCATGTGTTGTTAGGAAAAACTCCTTCATCAAAATAAATGACTCAAGCAAGATGCCTGAATCTTTTATTATTTTATACAAAAATGACGAATTGGTCAATAGTATAAAATCAAGAATAATGATATCATATTAACACAAATATAACTTAATATATGGACAATTTTAAGTTTATTTACAAAAATCGAGAGCTCTACAAGGAAATGCTTCATGATATCAGAGGGGCTCACAAATATGTTTATCTAGAAACGTACATATTTGATGACGACAAAATTGGTAAAAAGTTCAGAGAAGAGCTTGAAAGAAAAGCCCTCGAAGGTCTTGATATTAAAATTCTATTAGACGATTACGGGACAGCTCTCAATAAAAAGTATTTTAAAACTTTAATAAACAATGGCGCGGATGTTAGATTTTTTAGAAAACTAAAATTTTCACTTCGTTTTATACACAGAAACAACCATAGAAATCACAGAAAGATATTGGTCATTGATGACAAAATATCATATTTAGGTTCTTCAAACATAAGCCATAGAACAATAAATTGGTGGGAGTTAAACATCAGAATGAAAGGGAGAATTAGTCCATTGTTTAAAAAAATATTTTTACTTAACTTCAAAATATATAATAAATTAATCTTTAGAAAAAAAATACATACTAAAATTATTAAGTTTGAAGATATTGAAATAATCAGAGATGTACCATCAATTAGAATTAGAAATTTCAGGAGAAAAAAAATAGAATTAATACAAAATGCCCGGAAAAGTTTAATCATTGAAACCCCCTATTTTATCCCGGAGCCTCTATTTATTAGGAAATTGCGAAAAGCGATAAAAAGAGGGGTTAACGTAACACTGCTAGTGCCAAAGAAATCGGACGTCAAAATAGTTGATATCATTAGCAAAAAATATCTTGGGATCATTTATAAGATAGGAGTTAATATAAAGCTCTACAAGCCAAATGTCCTTCACTCGAAAGCTATTTTGGTTGATGATGAATCGTTCTTATTCGGTTCTACGAATATTGATCCTAGAAGTTCAATTTTACAATTTGAAATAAATTTAGCTGGTAAAAACAAGGAAATGGCTCATCAATTAAGAGACCATTTTAATCATACGATTTATTATGCTGAAAATTTCAATTTTAATGAATGGTCAAAAAGACCAAAAATACATAAGTTTTTTGAATATATTTCAAACAAAATTATTAAACTACTCTAATATTGACTTTCTTTTTAACATATCCTTGCTCTTTTGCACTTTTCTTTGCCAAGATATTTTTATTACAAAATATAGAATGGCAATCCAAAGCAACTGAACAGACAACCCAATTAATCCTTGTTCAAAGGAGATGTTTTTTAAATATAGCTGTGTCGGAACATAAAATGAATAAGCAAAAGGCATTAGAAGGCTTATTGTCAAAAAACTAGTACCCAAAAAACTCAATGGGAAATAAGCCCCAGCGAGTATTTTTTTTAATCTGCTAATCATTTTTGAAACACCTTTTGACTCAATGGACCAAAAAACATAAATATCAAAGATGAATGCCAAAAGGAGCTCTGTAAAAAAAGCCAGAATCATCATAAAGATAATCAAGACTAGGTATTTTAATTCGCTATTTAAATAGAGACTGTTTACAAAAAAATAAAGTAACAATAAATTTAAACTTATTGATAGAAAAAAGGGTAAAATAATCTTTTTCAAGGTTCTTGAAAATACTCGGATTATATAGGCGAAAGGTTTATAGTAAAACATTTTTAAATCACCTTGACCAATATTAAATCTTACCGTTTTCCGCAATAAATATGAAGTAAAGAGCCCAATTAGATTTCCAATCAAAAGATAGGCAACCATATCCTCAACATCAAAATCTCCGAGGACCTTAGTATTTGAAAAAATAAAAAACCAAATTAACAATATAAAAACAACTTCGAATCCACTACCGATTCTTTCTAAAAAGAAACCAATGGTTTCCATGGGTGATCTTTTTTCTTTTGAAATATTAATACCCTGCATTTTGTTAATATTTATTAATAATTTTGATTTTATCTTTCTTGGGCAATTGCTTAATCCTGTATTCTTCAATTTGGGCAAGCGATCTAGTCTTATATTTTTTTTGATAGACTATAGTAACAGGTCTTCGTGCTCTTGTGTATTTTGAACCCAGTATTGAGTTATTGTGTTCATTAAGTCTCCTATTTAGGTCATTGGTCACCCCAGCATAAAGGGTTTTATCGGAGCATTTTAAGATATAGACATACCACATATACATGTATTATAATGGAAAAAAGGAATAATTAAAACTTCGTTCTTTGCAAGCAGGGAGAATATTATGGAAAAAATTGGTAATATTGGATACATCCGTGAAGATGGAATGTATTTTTTAAACAAATGCCTAAGATGGAAAGATCCTTACCCGGATAATAATATTGATAAACAATGTGCGAAATGCATTCGAAAAAATTTTTCTCTTCCCGATAAAAAACCAACTTAATTTCATTTTAAACCGGAGAACTCCTCCGGTTTTTAATTTAGGCGAATAAAACTATGAGCCCAGACTCAACAAGTGCTGCAATAAACAATAATGGAACAACAAGGTAAAAAAATAATTTTAAACTAAAAATAAATTCTTTTTTAAAGGATTTTTTTTTGAATAAAAAACCAAACAAAGAATCTCCCAAAATAAAACCAAGAGAGAGCGCTAGCAAAATAGCAGGTATTTCAAAAATGCCATGGGGAAGCATAGAAAAAATAATTGAGAAAATACCTAAATCATATGTTGCTATTTTTACTACAAGGCCAATTACAAAAGAATTTATAACTAATATAAATAGCGTTGGTAAACCAAAAATAAAGCCACTACTATAGGCTATAAAGGCGATAAGTAAATTATTTTTAAATATAAACAAAAAGAGTTGTAAAAAATTGTAATCAACTGCAAACAAGTATTTATCTGATAAAGCCTCAAAAAAAACTTGAGATGCTTCTTTATTTTTTGAAGCAAACAAAAAACCTAAAATAAAAAATATTATAAATAATATACTTGAAAATTTAAAATACTTCCTAAGTTTTTTATGTTTAAGTAATCCTCTATAATAATTTTGAATTTTTTTAATATTCATTTGCTATTTAAAAATATTTGCAAACCAAGTTAAAATTCCTTTTCTTTTTGTTTCGTTCTGAAAATACTCTTCAATCCTCCCTTGTTCTTCTTCAATATTTTCTAATTGTTTCAGGAAGATGGCCTTCACTTCTTCCGATGACTCTAAATCTTCATATAGTTCTCTTAATTTAGATATATTTTTATCTCTCTGACTAATCTCTTCTGAAAAAGTATCAACTATATCTTTTTTATGACCAAAGAAAAATTTCTTAACTTTACTTCTATTTTTAAATTCGGATTCTAGCTTTAAGGTTTTTTCAGATGATAAATTGATGTCTCCTGCTACACGACTCGTTTCGGGACCATTTTTTCCAATCATGTTTTCCATAATCATTAAATTTTGTGCTCCACTTCTTATTTTATTTTGATTTTCATACATCAATGACTTTTCTTCCTCCATCCCAGCTCTTTCTTTTTGAAAATTTTGTTTTCTCATTTCAATTGCTTGGTTTAATTCTTCTGTATTCCGCGGAGTCACTCTAAACCCTCTACTTCTAGCTTCTCCTGCATTTGGTTGTGCGGCATTAATACATACGGGTATTATTAATAATAATAGGACAATAAAAACTATTTTTTTCATATATTTACTTTTTAAATAAATTGTTGCCAGCAGAATAACCCGTACTCCAACAAACTTGAAGATTAAAACCACCTGTTGGACCATCAAGATCCAAGAGCTCCCCTGCAAAATATAAATTATTAATTATTTTTGATTTCATGGTTTTTGGGTCAATTCCATTCAAGGCAACACCTCCAGATGTAACTATGGATTTGGAAAAACCAACTACACCAACCACCTCAAGACTAAATTCTTTCAATAGATGCAATATTTTTTTTCTTTCCTCTTTGGTGACCAGATTTACTTTCTTATCTGGGTCAATTCCACTTAGTTTAATCATAACTGGGATTAATTTTTGTGGCAAAAGTTGATCGAGACTATTACTAAATATTTTATTATTCGCTTCCCTAAAATCATTCTGAATCCTCAAATCAAGTTCGACAAAGTCAAGCGCTGGCTTAAAATCAATTAGTAAATTTGGATTATCAGTTTCTATTTCAGTTACTTTTTTACTTATATCCAAAACAATCGGTCCACTCATTCCATTGGAAGTAAAGATAGCTTCACCAAATCTTGAATCAATTTTTTTACTATTTTTGTATAAAGAAATTTCAACATTTTTTAAACTAAGCCCTTCTAATTCTTTAACAAATTTTTCTTTTATTACTATAGGAGTTAATGAAGGAATAGGCTTAACTATTTGATGTCCGAGTTCTTCTGCCCAAATATAGGCATCTCCAGTCGAACCCGTGCCTGGGTAGGAAAGACCTCCTGTGGCTATAACATATTTTTCAGCCTCAATTTCGTCCCCATTCAGTAAAATAATCTTTTCAATCATTTCTTCTTTTTTTACAAAATTTTTCACTTCAATATTTGTTCTCACCTCCACCGAAGATTTATCGAGATAAGTAATAAGGGTATCTAGGACATCACTTGATTGATCACTTAGTGGAAAAACCCTCTCTCCTCTTTCAATTTTTATTTCAAGTCCTCTGTTCTCAAAAAAATCGATTGTTTCGCTAACTCCAAATGAATTTAGAGCTGAAAATAAAAATTTACCATTTTTCCCAAATTTATCTGTCATCGTCCTCACGTCAAGTAAATTATTTGTTATATTACAACGCCCTTTCCCAGTCACTAATAATTTATTTCCCAGACGACGATTTTTCTCAAGCAAAAGTACACGAGCTCCCAACTCGCCTGCTCTTCCAGCGGCCATCATGCCAGCTGGACCTCCCCCAATAACAACTACATCGTATTTCATTTATGTTTAAGTTCTTATAAGAACTCTAACTAGTTTAATGTCGTCATAATCGTATGAGCCACCTAAATACTCATAAACGGGCTTTAGTTTCTCATCGCCACACTTCATAAAAGCTTTTTTAATATTCTTATATCTATCTTGTGGTAATTTTAAATAGTCCAAGTCAAGACTAACGCCAGTGTCAATCATTTTTTCAATATGATTTATAATAGTATCAATTTTAACATCCTGACTTTTGGCAATCCTTTTCAGGGAAATTTTCTTTATTAATAACTCCCTAGTTTTTGTATAAAATTTAGCCTTGGGAGCTGTCGTCTTAATAATTCTTTCTTTCTTAATCTCTCCACTTTTCTGAACTGATTTTATCTTGTTTTTTGTTGTAAATATATTTATTTTATCAATAAAAAGTGTACTATATTGCTCTAGCTTTTTTGCTCCCACACCTGACATCTGAGAAAAATCATCTTTTGTTCTTGGAAAATAGTAAGACATTTCTCGCAAAGAATTATCACCGAAAACCACAAATGGTGGCACATTAGCCTTTTCTGCCAACTCGCGCCTAAGGACTCTTAACTCTTCAAATAAACTTTGATTATAATCTAGTTCCTTCTTGTTTGTCTTTTTCTTAACAAAATTTTCCATTTTTGGCTTCTGGACCAACAAGGGTTTTTTTGATTGCAAAAATTCAGCGCCCTTCTTTGTAATACTTAAAGTTGGGTATGTACCGGTATTTTTCATCAGAAAATTTAGACCAACTAATTGATTAGTAATTTGAGCTAAGGAATTTTCTGAAAAATCATCCACAATCCCAAAAACAGAGAGTTCATTATGCCTATTTCTTAAAATCTTTTGATTCTTCTTCCCCAAAAGAACATCAATCACATAGTTTTTCCCATAACGATTATCTGTTCTTATAACAGCAGATATGATCTTTTTTGCAATCACAGTAGCGTCTATTTCCTCTTTTTC
Organism: Patescibacteria group bacterium; assembly: GCA_027858235.1. Lineage (NCBI taxonomy): Bacteria > Patescibacteria group bacterium. The sequence goes on from JAQIDC010000026.1 coordinate 6,077, forward strand.
AGTGAGACAAATATCACATGAACTACAATTATCTTTTTTAGTTTTTTCTCCAAAATAATTCAATAAATATTTTTTTCGGCATGTCATCAAATCAGCAAAATTTAAAACCTCAGCTAACTTTTCTTCCGCCTGATTCCTTAATCTAGTCCCAACTATCCTGTTAATAAAGAACTCGTGACGCCTAGTGTCGGCGTATGTATAGAACATTACACATTCACTAGGAAGACCATCTCGACCAGCTCTACCTATTTCCTGATAATAGCTCTCGAGAGTTTTGGGAAAAGTATAATGAACAACAAGCCGTACATCTGGTTTATCAATTCCCATTCCAAAGGCTACTGTTGCCACAATAATATTAATTTTGTCACTTATAAACAATTCTTGAATGTCTTTTCTTTTTCCGGCCATCAAGCCAGCGTGATAAGGACGAGCGTTAAAACCATTCAAGTTAAGGTTGTCCGCCAATTCCTCTGTTTCATTTCTCGAAAAACAATAAATAATAACTGATTCTTTTTTATAATTATCAAGAATAGACAATAATCTAGGGAATGATTGTTTTTTATCAACTACAGATATTTTTAAATTTTCTCGATCAAAACTAGATACAAAAACATTAGCTTTTTTTATTTTTAGCTGAGACAAGATATCTTCTTTAACTTTTTTAGTAGCTGTTGCTGTCAAGGCTATTAGAGGAACTTGTGGAAATATTTTTTTTAAGTTACTCAAATTTCTATAGTCAGGTCGGAAGTCATGTCCCCATTCTGAAATACAATGAGCCTCATCAACAGCAATTAGAGTTACTTTTATTTTTTTCAAAAAATCTTGGAAGCCCTTCAAGGCAAATCTTTCTGGAGCAATATAAAGCAGTTTAACATCACCACTATCAACTTTTTCTGTTATTGCTAAAATCTCCTTATCAGATAGGCTAGAATTGATAAACTCAGCTCTAACTGCGCAGGCCTTTAAACCATCAACCTGGTCCTTCATTAAAGCGATCAAGGGAGAGATAACTAGGGTGACTCCATCCATTTTAATGGCCGGGAGCTGATAACACAAAGATTTACCCCCACCAGTTGGCATGAGGACAAGAGCGTCTCCCCCACTCATAACTTGCGAGATTATATCTTCTTGAAGGGGTCGAAACTCATCATACCCGAAATATTTTTTTAGTATTTTTTTCATAATATATTGTATTTCCATAATATTATAGCATATTTAGAACAAGAATTATTTAGTGGCTAAAATATACTTTCTTTTTTTTGAACTACTAAATCCAAGTTTGCTGTTAAAAATATCAACTTTACTAAAACCAAGACCCAATAGAGTCCTTTTAATTTCGGAATATTCAAAAGATGTTTCTCTAACCTTTTCGGAAATAATTTTTTTCTGAGAACCCTTTGTCTGAGTAGAAACTATATCAAAAACTAAAATATTCTTCTTCTCTGGGTATATATTTATATCCATTTTAGAATTATCTATCACTACCTCGCTTCTCTCTTTATGAGAAGTAATAAGGTGTATAGTATTGAAATCAAATAGAAATTTTCCATTAATATCTAAATTATTGAAAACATGCAAAAATGTTTCCTCCCATTCAGAAAATTTTAAAAGGTGATTTATAGAATCAAAATTGCAAGTTATTAAATCAACTTTATCTTTCAACTTAAAATTTCTCATGTCTGCTATCCCAAATTTTATACCAGGATAGTTGTTTCTAGCGCCTTGAACCATTTTTTTCGAGATATCGGATCCAGAAGAGTTAATTCCTATCTTTTTCATCAAATAAACAAAATCTCCAGTCCCACAAGCAATATCAAAATGGCTATTTATTTTCCATTCATAAAGAAAAAACTCAAGTCTTCTAAATAGATCTTGAGAAAATTCTTGCCACATAAATATGTTGTAAATTGAAGAAATTTTTGAATACATTGGATTAAATTGAAATAAAGTAAAAAATTTTAAAATTTAGGTAATATATTTTAAATTGCTATTTTAATTATAACATAACTGGAAATTTAAGCACAAAAAAACTATCCTAACCTAGCTCTTGGAATGTTTTTAAATATATTTATTTTTTACTCAGAAGATAGCCTACATATTTTTTGTCCATCCTCATCAAATGATCTTCAATCCATTCTATCAAAAGACTAGAAACATCCTCAATGGTTCTATTCATGTTCTTATCTGAGAAAGACAAGAAGAGATCGTTTATCTTCTTTAAAAGACTTTGATAATTTTTCATGCTATACTCTAGTTATGTTGAAATTAAACAATAAAATTTATCGGGTGTGGATGTTCCTTGTCGGTCTTATTGCTACAATCGCCTATCGGATTATTGTAATTCTAAATTACTATAATGATGTTTGGGTTGAAATCGCTTGGTACGTGGGAACGATTGGTTTCATTTGGTATTTCGCTCATCGCTATAGAGTCGAGAATAAAAGGGATAAACTAGTAGAAAATCTCAAACTAGCCTCAAAAATACAAAACAAAAAAGAGCTTTCCGACGAAGATCGTGATGCTCTTGTCTATATACTAAGAGGTCTTAAAACAAGTCTTGCAAAATGGAATTACATTTTTATTTTTGTCATTTCCTTCCTTGCCTTAGTTTATGCTCTTTATTTACGACTGAGCTAGCTAAATACATCCCATTTCTATCTCAAAAAATTATTCTTAAATAAGTATAGAATTAATTCTATACTTATTTTATTTTTTATTTAGCATAATACAGGCGTTATAAATGTAGCTGATTTTATGTTTATTACAAAAATTAATTGCCTTTTCACTTTCACTTCCTGGTTGCATCCATACTTTTGATATTCCCAAAAGAAGGGCTTCTTCTAGGACCTTTTCGGTAACTACTGGGGGAACGACGAATACTACAACATCAATTACTCCTTCATAATCAGAGATGCTTGGATATGTTTCTAAATTAAGTATCTTGGTTTCTTTCGGATTTATAGGAATTGTATTATATCCGGCATCAATTAAATCATGCAAAACTTTGTATCCATATTTATCTTTATTATTAGATGCGCCGACAATGGCATATGTAAAATTTTTATCAATCATAAATTTATTTTTTCGAGAAAAATATTGAAATAATAAAAATAACTGCACTTGTTAAAATAATCAAAATACCGGCTGGCAGATTTGTTATTTCATGAAGAATTATCCCAGAAATAGCTGCCAAAATCCCGAACAAAAGTGAAAGGTAGGAATAGGATTTCATGGACCAAGAAATATTTTTTGCTGTTGCTGCCGGGATAGAGACCAAGGCTGCAGTTAAAAGAGCGCCGACCAATTTAACGCCAAGAGCAACAATAATGGCAATGCTTAAAAGAAATATAAAATTATACTTTTTTATATTTATACCCTCAACTTTAGCCAAGTCCTCCGAAATACTTATAATCGTTAATTGCCTAATAGATAATTTAACCATAGCAAATACAAAAAGAGACAATAAAATTGTAATTACTACTTCAAGCAAGCCAATATATGAAATATTACCAACCAAAGCCTCTTCGGCCTCCTGAATGGGCAAAAACAAAAATGAAACAGCAATTCCAGAAGCAAAAACTACTGCCGTTAGAGCATCTGTAGGAATCTTTGTTCTATTTTCTAAAATCCAAATGAATATTATACCTAGTATTATAAATGGAAAAGCTCCTAGGGAAATATCAAATCCATAAATCAAAGCAAGAGCAACTCCCGGAAAAGCAAGGTGTCCCAGAGGACCAGCAGCTAAGGCCATTCTTTTCTGAAGCATTAAAGAGCCAAGATAGCCAGCTACCCCACCAATAAAAATCCCTGCGATTAAACTATACAATAATTGGCTAGTCATATTCTAATGGTTATGTTTATAAAATTTAACTGGCATGCCATATATCTCTTCAAGTTTTTCAGGATTTAGAATTTCTTCTGGCTTAGCATGGCAAAGATTATCCTTGCTCATACATAAAACATCTGTTGAATATTTATAAACAACATTTACATCATGAGTAATAAGTATAATAGTTAATTCTTTTTCTTTTTGGAGACGATGCAATAAATTATAAACAGTTTCTTCTCCATGAATATCTATCCCAGTAGTAGGCTCATCAAAAAGTAAAACATTTGGTTCGTCAAAGAGAGCCCAAACCATAAGCATTCTTTGAAATTGCCCTCCGGAAAGATCCCCAATTCTTTTTTTCAAAAATCCCTCATCTTTTATTCCAACCAACTCTAAATATTCCATTATATCATTTTTATCTTTCTTCTTTAAGGAAAGAAATTCAAAAACAGACAATGGTAAGTCGGCAACCTTCATCTGAGTAAGGCCCTGAGGAAGATAACCAATTTTTGCTTTCGGAGACCATTTAATCTCACCCCTGTAGCCAGGGATTAAACCGAGTAGTGTTTTAAGTAAAACTGTCTTACCGGAGCCATTTGGACCAAGAACAGTCAAAAACTCCCCTTCTTTAATTGAAAAGGACCTGTCTTCAACTATATTATCTTTGCCAAAACTAATAGACAAATTTTTTACTTCCAATATATTGCTCATAATTTATTTTTTGAAACTCGCGAAAGTGGCTTATTGCCAATATAGGTGCTTTCTAAAAAGTCGTCAAGAAACTCTGCTCCAATATTTTTTGCTCCGCTCAAACAGATGTCTAAATATTTTTTCTGAACCCCGCACCCAAACTTGAAATTTGTTCTTGGCTGACTTTTTGCCTGAAAAGTTATGCCACTTACTTGATTATTATCCTCTGTCTGAATATTAACCTTCATACATTTATAGATAATTTCTCTCTCTTTCAATAGGTCTAATTCCTTATCATTTACCTCAAAATATACTCCGTTTATGACTGACTTTGGATTCTCCTCAATATCAAGAACAGCCACGGGTCCTTGTTCCCCTAACTTTCTTTTTGCTTGAAGATTAAAAACTCTTCTAAATCCAAACAACTTACCTTTTTTAATATTTTTAATACCTGGAATTGTTTTTTTAAGTGAATCAATGTTTATCAATGATCCATAACCGAAGACTATCATATTTTTATATATATTTAACAATAATTTAAGTATAGCATTTTAAATTAAAAAATCGAGAGCCTGCAAAGAATTGTTTAGCTAAAAAAAGACGGGGGTGTTCACCCCCCGCCAATAATACGTGTTTATTAGTCTTTCTTTTTCCTTAAAACAATATATAATAATATAATTATTACCAAAAATTCAGCAACAATCCCCGCCGATAGCCATACTTTCATGATAGGCTCAAAAACTTTTTTCTCTGTAATTTTTTCATTTGAATCGCTAATGCTATCCATGGTTTCTTTAAGCTGTGTCGTCAAAATAGTTGATGAGTCAATCACTTTCTTCAGATTTTTGTTTGCAATAACCAATAAATTAAGGTTCTTAGTTTCTTCCGCTTTTGAAGCATTCTTTTGGGAAAGACTATTTAGGAGTTTATTGACCTCCCCTGTCGACTGCGACATCGCGACTAACGCTTTATCAATTTCCTCATTCCTTGTTTTCAACGCAGTCTGACTAATTTTAGCTCCTTCAATTACACACAGACTAAGACTAGATACGTCAGCCCTGAGCTCCTTCAAAACTGAGCCATTATCAAGCTTGGATATATTTTCTTGAATCTTATCCAAAGCTAAGCTAGTGTCCAACTTTTGAACTTCATCCCTAAGGCTGTCTTGAGTCGTTTTAATTTTATCCAAGACAGAATAGATCTGCTCCAAGGGTTGTTTGAGATTATCGGGTTGTGCTTCCTTCTTGTATGTAATAATCACCTCAACCATCTTGTAATTAACATATTGACCGTCCTCAGGCCTGTAAATGATTCCTCTACTTTCAATTGTAGCACCTGGTTTAATTTTTATCATTTTCCCAGATACCAAATCCGCTCTTTTTTGCGCAAGTGGTATGTTAATCCACCCCGGTCCGAGGTGGTCAGTACGTCCGATAACGACAGCTGATATAATTTCCGGCGAATCACTCAATCCCCCAAGTAAATCGGACTCCAACGAGGAATTCCAATTTGCTTCACCGGTTATAAATTCTCCAATGAAGAAGGATTTTTTCACCAGTTCTTCAGCAAATAAATTCCCAGTGAATAAAAATAGAACGACAAACAACAGGCCAGCAATCAATACACGTTTTTTCATTGTTTTTTCCTCCTTGTTTGGGTTATTGTATTTTGAACGAACTATGCACTAACATTAGCATTCTTGAAATATTATTACTAAATCTAGCTTTAGTCAAGGTATCAAGAGAGATATTTAGCAATAAACAAAAACAAGCCACCTGAGGTAGCTTGTTCGAAAATTGATATATGTTTATTTTTTCTTGTTTTTTTCAGCCTTTTTCTCAAGCATTACTCTTTTTACTTCAAGTCTTTTTGCTGTTTTGTGTGAGTTGTGTTTTTTACCTTTACCAACTCCTGTGCTTCTTTTTGCCATATAAATCTATTATTTGATAATTACATAAAGAGTATAGCACAAATATTATTATTTAACAGAGCAATAAAGAAAGCTCCTAATATTAGGTAATAACAGATTTTAATTTATTTATTATTACTATTTCTCTATAAATAAATATTAAAGTTACCACAGCGGCTATAAAATCTGAAATTGGGAATGAATACCACACTCCATGTAAATTATAGTAATGTGGCAAAATCAAAACTAAAGGAACCAATAAAATAAGTTGTCTCAATATGGATAATATAAATGCTGGTCGTGCTTTCCCGAGGGATTGATAAAGTCCGCCTGCAACAACTTGCAATCCAATTAGTGGAAACATTAATACAATAATTTTTAAAGCACTGCTTGTTAACTCTATGAGGGACGTATCACTTGTAAAAACAGAAACGATTGGTTTTGTAAAAAAGAATAAAACAATAAATGCAAATACTGATACATATGTTGAAACTTTCAATGAAAGAAATATAGACTCTTTAACCCTCTCAAATTTTTTTGCTCCCCAATTATATCCGACAATTGGTTGCATGCCCTGAACTATTCCAAATATTGGCATCATGGCTAGCATGCTTAGTCTCGATATTATTCCAAAAGCTGCTAGGGCCATGCTTGAACCCAGAGTGGCCAGTGAAGTGTTCACGACGATTGTCATTATGCTTACTGCGATTTGTCTTGCAAAAGAAGATATACCAACAGCAATAATTTCTTTTACAATATTTAATTTAAACTTCAAATGATGAAAACTTATTTTTATAGTGTTGATTTTGAAATAATAATACAAAACATACAATGACCCAACAATCCAAGAAATAACAGTTGCATAAGCAGCCCCCTTGACTCCGAGCTTAAAATAGAAAATAAAAATAGGGTCAAGAATAAGATTTATAACAGCCCCAACCAACATGGTTGTCATGGCAAAGCCAGCATGGCCAGAAGCCCTGATAATATTATTAGCTGATGACATAAACAGGAAAAATATAGCCCCCATTAACAACACACTTGTATATTCGGTTGCGTAACTCAAAATATCAGGAGTAGCTCCAAAGAAACTAATTACCGGAATTAAAAAAATATAGCCTACTGACAGTAAAATAACACTAAAAACTATAAGCAAAAGAATGTAGTTACCAAAAGATTCTTTTACTTTTTCGTATTCTCCTGCACCCAGACTTCTTGATATAACAGATGCCGAACCAATCCCGACTGCCATCGAAACAGCAAGGAGGGACATTATAATCGGAAGAGAAACAGACACACCTGCAAGGGCTAATGTTCCTACTCCCCTGCCTATGTATATCGTATCAACTACATTGTAGAGCGACATAACAAACATTCCAACCATAGCCGGAAGCGCTTGTTTAAATAATAATTTAGGAATTTTCTCCTCACCTAATATTTTACTTTTCATTTTATTTATTTAATCTTACTTACTCAGTATAGCAAAAGTAATCCAAAGATTCTAATCTCTAATAAATAGTATATTAATATTTTTTTAACTATTTTGTGTTATATTAAAGGTAGATTTAGGTAGTAGAGGGTGTGGGGAGAGCTAAATTGTTAAATTTAGCTTTAAACCTCTAAATAGTTTTCAAAAAAACTACTTAAATCTTCCTCTATATTCGAGGGATTAATATAAAACTCACTTATTTTGGTAAGTGAGTTTTGTGATGTTAGGGTTATTTAAATTACTTTATTACTTTCAAAGGCTGTTTGCTCGTTTCTGGAGGAAAAGATATTAGATACCTTTTTATTAAATCGTTGAGTCAAATGTCATTCTTTATGCGTTTCTCAATCCTATTCATGTTATCAATAAATTTTTCTTCAATATTGATATTGTATTTCTTTGACAAAACAAGGACACACCACAAAGGAAATAAACCTGCTATTGAAAGAAATACTATCCCAATAATAAGTTCCTCGCCTCCGACAATGCCACTGAATATTAAAACCCATATTCCGAATTCGGAAAAACATGATAACATCTTATTTTAGCCTATTTATTCTTAAAGAAATTAGACTTGTCGTATAAATAATATATATCCTATCTTCAATATTTTCTTAACCCATTTTTAATATTTAAGGAGGCTAAATTTAGCATTATTTTAATGGTCAGTAGTCAAAATATTAATATATATTTAATTTAATTGTATTATAATTTTAATGTAATATTAAAATTAATATTATTTTATTTTAAATCATATGCTTCTTTTATCCCTTAAATTTTTTTCGAATAATTTTATACTTAAACTAAAAAAAATATTTTTTTTCTTTTTTAAGTTTATTATAATTAGTTTTTCTTTTTTGGGGATAATAGCCCTGGCTATATTTATTTATCTCCTAAACACTATCCCCGCCCCCACTTTTAGCAAAATGCTTTCTGCGCCAGAATCTTCATATATTCTAGATAGAAACGGTGACTTCTTATATGAAGTTCATGGTGATATAAAAAGAACAAATATCCCCTTAAACCAAATCCCTCAACACTTAAAGGACGCAACAGTCGCTGTAGAAGATAAAAATTTCTATAAACATTTCGGTTTCGAACCTCTGGCCATAATACGGGCAACAATTATTAATATTCGTTATGGAGAGATAAGACAGGGCGCCAGCACTATCACTCAACAATTAGCGCGTACTGTTCTATTGAATAATGAAGTTACTTATTCCCGAAAAATTAAAGAAATAATTTCCGCTATTAAAATTGAAAGTCTTTTTACTAAAGATGAAATTTTAGAAATGTACCTAAATAATATCCCCTATGGCTCGAATGCCTACGGAGTAGCTGCCGCTAGTGAGATATATTTCAATAAAAAGGTTCAAGATTTAAGCCTTATGGAATCAGCCTATTTAGCAGCCCTACCAAAAGCTCCTAGTGATTACTCTCCCTTCGGACCAGATGTTGATAGACTCCACGCAAGAGCTCGTTTAGTTATCAAAACCATGCTTAATGAAAAATATTTAACAAACGAGCAAGCTCAATTAACATTAGATGAAGACAAACTTGAATTCAAGTATATCCCAACTCCCATACGGGCGCCTCATTTTGTTTTCTACATTATTGATTACATTTCTAAAATTTATGGCGAAGAAAAATTGCGTAATGGTGGCCTGACAATTTATACTAGTCTAGACTTAGATCTCCAAAATAAAGCAGAGGAAATAATAACTAACCGGGGGAATACAAATGAAAAAAAATTCAATGCTGGAAATGCAGCCTTGGTGGCTATTAATCCTCAAACTGGTGAAATATTATCTATGGTTGGTAGTCGTGATTATTTCAGCGCCAATGACGGAACAGTAAACGTCACAACTAGTCTTCGTCAGCCAGGTTCTTCATTTAAACCTTATGTCTATGCAGCTGGTCTAGAAAATGGTCTAAATCCTGCTAGTATGCTTTTTGATATCCGGACAGACTTTGCTTCAAATAATAACGGAGTATCCTATATCCCTAGAAATTATAGCGGACGATACAATGGTCCAGTGTCTGTAAGACAAGCGCTAGCCGGCTCACTAAATATTCCAGCCGTCAAAGTATTGGTTTTAACCGGTCTAGAAAAATCTATTGAAACGGCTGAAAAATTTGGTATTAGTTCACTAAAAGATAGAAGCCGTTTCGGTCCATCAATTGTTTTAGGGGGTGCAGAAGTAACACTTTTAGAGCATACTTCGGGGCTAGGTGCCTTCGGGAATGAAGGAATAAAAAAAGAAACTAATCCTATTTTAAAAATATTAGGAAAAAATAAAAAAATTATTTATCAAAGTCCAGAAGGTAATGGAACCCAAGCGATTGATCCCCAAGTAGCATATTTAATTAATGACATTCTTTCAGACAATACTGCCAGACAATTTATCTTTGGAAAAAATAGCAGTCTAAACATCTCTGGTCATCAAGTTGCAGCAAAAACAGGAACTACTCAGGACTTTCGTGATGCTTGGACTGTAGGATATACACCGAGCCTCTCCGTAGGTGTCTGGTCTGGAAATAACGACAACACTCCAATGAAAGATGGCGCAAATGGTTTAGCGGTAGCCGCACCGATTTGGAAAGAATTTATGGAAAATGCTTTGGCTGATAAGCCCGATGAAAAATTTAATAGACCCGAAGAAATAACAGAATTAACTGTCGATAAAGTTTCTGGAAAACTACCAAGTAAATACTCTCTTAGCACAAAAAAAGAAATTTTTGCTTCTTTTAACTCCCCTTCCGAAAAAGACGATATTCATGTTCCATTACAAATTGAGGGAATAGACGCCGTTGTAACAAATTTCCATTCTGAGAATCCCAATGACCCACTTTGGGAACAAGCCGTAAAACAATGGTCCCTATCCAGAGGATATTCACCATTAGAAAATATTTCAAATGTTAACGAAATAAATATTACAGATATAATTCTGCCTATTACATTTTCCGTTCCCGATAATATCCAAGAACCAAACTGGGAATTACACCTTACTACTCAACTCGGAGAAAAAATTTCACTCATAAAAATATTTATGGATAAGCAACTTCTTACCACTAGCCCCAGTGACAGTCTTCATTATGCCAATGATGGAAAAATTCTAAGTCCTGGCACACATAATTTTACCGCTCATATTACCACCAACAAAGGAGATATCTTCACAATCAATCGCACAGTGCAATCACCAGCAACAAGCTCCATAAGTAGTATTAGTAAGTTTTAAATATAATTTAGAGTACTCTATAGGGTACTCTATAGAGTACCCTAAATTAATTGATTGTTTAAAGAAAGAGATCTATAAATTTATTTTATTTTACTAAAAAATTTTGAGTACTATATTAGTTAATTGGCAACTTTCCAACAAAGGGACGTATGCCAAACAATGTATCTGCTACACCACCACCTTCACTCCCTGGCAACCATGCTTCTATTGCAGCGTCCCATGAGTCTATTTGGTTCTTAATATTGAGAATTCGACCAGATATTATTATAACAACTATTTTTTTTGAATTAAGGTGGATATTCTCTATAGCGACTAAATCTTCTTTACTCAAAGATAAATCACTTTTATCTCCCCGGCCTTCAGCGTAAGGTTTTTCACCCACAACGACTATTCCTACGTCTGCTATCTCTTTTTTATTTTCAAAAATACCTTCTTCGTTGTATGTGATTTCAACATCTTTTGGTGATACCTCTATTATGCCCTGTAAAATATTTGTACCTGGTGTCCAATTTCCATCTATCCCCTGCCATTCAACTGACCAACCACCTAATTGCATACCCAAATTATCAGCAGCGCTTCCAGCAACATGTATTTTTTTCATATCACTAGATAGTGGTAAAATATTTTTTTCATTTTTCAAAACAACCAATGATTTACTAACTGCTTCCCTGGCTATTTCTCGATGCTCATCTGATCCTATATCACTCAAATTATCTGTATTAGGTTCTGGATTATCAAATAAACCGATAGCAAATTTTACTTTTAATATTCTTTCGACTGCATCATCTATTCTTTCCTGACTAATATCACCGCTCATAACAGCCTCATACATATCCCCCATAAAAAGTTCATACTCAAAAGGCACCATAACCATATCAATCCCTGAATTAATAGCTATCACTGCTGATTTATATTTGTTTTTATCTATTTCATATACAGCATACCAATCAGAAACAACAAAACCCTCAAAGCCAAGCTCGCCTTTGAGAACATCGGTTATTAGATATTTATTTTCCGAGAGTTTTTTATTTTCCCAACTATTCAGTCCCACCATAACCGTTGAGACTCCTTCATCTATTGCTTTCTTAAAAGAAGGCAAATGTCTTTGACGGAGTTCATCTATGGACATGTCCGATTCTCCTTGGTCAATTTCAAAATCTTTGTTATAAGAACTTCCCCAAGTCATAGCTCCGGCACCAATAAAATGTTTGGCAGTGCCAATGGGATTATAAGAACTAGAATTGTATTCTGCAATTCCTTCTAAATAAGCTCCCCCCAGTCTTGAGACCAATTCTGGGCTAGACCCAAACGACTCAAAAAATCTTCCCCACCTAGGATCCCCCAGTACATCAAGATTCGGAGAAAAATTCCAATAAACACCGCTCGCCGCTAATTCTTCTGTTGTAGCTTTGGCAACTTTTCTTACAATGTCCTCGTCACCAGTTGCACCAAGTCCAATAAAATGAGGGAAAACAGTTGCTTTCTCGATATTGGTATGGCCATGAATTGCGTCAGCTCCATAGATAACAGGTATTCCGAGTCTAGTATTTTTACTTATACGACTATAATCATTAACCATGTTAAGCCAACCCTCTGGTGTGTTTGTCTCTGGTTTTGATCCCATTCCACTAAGTAGTCCTCCCATCCCGTATAAAGCAATATCATCATTGCTTTTTAAACTGTTTCGTTCAATCAGCATCATCTGCCCAATTTTTTCCTGAATAGTCATTCTTCCCAAAAGATCCTTAACTCGCTCGTCAATTAAAAGAGCAGAATCGGTATAGACAAGATTATCTATCCTGCATCCAGAGACATTTCTATCTTGGCAAACCCTAACCAACTCAAAAGATTTATCTGAATCAAAAACAAAATAATATATATAAAAAAATATCAAAATTAAAGAAATTAACATAATGTAAAAATATTTTTTCATTTGGTATTTATTCAAATTTAAACACTTAACTTATGAATATTATAACAAATTTACTAAAAATCGGATATGTTTTTTATTTTCTAAATGAAAAAACAACACGCGGGATTTGATATTATTATAATGATTCGTAAGACATGAATTGTCTCAAAATACCTTATGCTAAACAGAGATAATTTCATTCTTCAGTTTAAGAAGATAATCAAAAAGCTCAATCTGGGCTCATAAATCTCTCCTCGAAGAGAAAAATATATTCAAAATAAAAACTCGCACTATAATTAGCTGCAAGTTTAATTCTATTCGATATTTATCTATATTTTGCTAGAAACACAGGACTAAATCCTGTCTCTCATGCCACCATGGCACAGCTAGAACCTTTTAAAACTTTACAAATACCTCTTGTTTGCTAATTAGTCTCTACTTTTTTAGTAGGTGGATATTTTTGAATAAATTCTTCTGCTGAAATATAGCCAATTAAATTTTTATATGGCATTTGGCTAGTTTCAAAAAGTTCTTTAATTCTTGATTGTTCAATTTGTCCATTCTCGCCAATTAACTGACGCCAATTATAATTACTCTCACCAATAATTTTCATCTTAATAAATCTTTGGAAAATTGGATGAGAAAGTAACCAAGATTCGGCTATTATTCCGCGTGTGTCTGGGTATTTTCCAGTTATTATCTCTGACAAGCTAATCAATGATTCTTTTATCGCCTTTGAACTTAATTTTTCTTTAGAGTCAATTTTAGTTGGCAGATGAATTTGCATTAAATTATCAAAATCAGAAAAACCTTCTTTTTCAAGGGATTTTTTAATTTGACTTTCGTCAAAGTTGTAGCTTTCCTTTAAGGATTCATAAAATACAGATCCTGCCATATTCCCATCTTGGCCACTTTCGTCTTCGGTTTGTCCTGTTATTTCTTGCCACCTCTCAGGATAGCTATCTTTTGCCTTTTCCTTTTCATAATCAAGATAATCAAATAATACACTCAATTCATCAGATCTATTTTTAAATGCTTCTGTTGTGTTGTCATCAATATTTACTTCTGGCAAACCATTGTATAGTGAATCTAATATTTTGTAATGTTTTTCCTTAACTAAGTTATATAGCTCTTCTTCACTTAAGTCTTTCTCGCTACTAACAATTTCTACCATACGCAAATCTCCAACAAAATAAACTCCTTGTTCTTCCAAAATATCTGAGAAATTTTTATTTATTGGTTTATTATTTTTACTGCATTCATCTTTGTATTTTTGATAAATTTTATCGTAAAATAAAACCTGCAGTTGAACCAGTTGTTTTTCTAAATCTTCTTTGTGCTGCTCATGATTATTACCAATAATCTCTGGTGTATATAATTCTTTCATAATTTTATATTAAATAGCTTAGCATTATTCCCCATTTCTACCTTCTTCTTCCACCAGATCGTCTCCCTGCACTCTTCCCCTTCTTTTCATCAGGGACCGTTAGAACTATTGCTCGAAGTTCTTCTTCGGTTTTATTTATTTTTATAGACTTGTTTATTAATCTTTCAATTGCCCTCAAAGTCCTTATCTGGCTAGGCATAACAAAGGAAATAGCTTTCCCACTTTTTCCTGCTCGAGCAGTTCGTCCAATTCGATGAACGTAGTCATCTGTTTTTTCAGGCAAATCATAATTTACAACTAGTTCAATCTCTTTTACATCTATGCCTCTCGCTGCTATATCTGTAGCAATTAATATTCTATATTTTCCAAGTTTGAATCCTTCCAACGCTTCACTCCGTTGACCAAGTGAGCGATCAGAATGTATTTCGGCTGCAGAAAATTTATATCTCTTTAATTCTTTGGTTAGGGATATTACGTCGTGTCTAGTACTCATAAAAATTAAAACTGCTCCCCTGGTTTTTCCTAATATATCTATCAAATAATCAATTTTATAAGCTTTTTCTACTACAATAATTTCTTGTTCAACGTTTTCAGCCGAAGTACCAGAAGGTGCCACTTCAATTCTTGTAGGCATTTTCATATACTCTGAAGCAATCCTCACAATCTGACTAGGCATAGTGGCTGAAAAAAGCATGGTCTGTCTTTGCTTTGATACCAATCTAAGAATAGTCTTTATCTGAGGCAAAAAGCCCATGTCAAGCATCATGTCAGCTTCGTCAAGAACCAAAACTCGTACTTTCTTTAAATCAACCGTTTTTCTTTGAGCATGATCAGTTAACCTGCCCAGAGTAGCAATGATTATGTGTGGTTTGCGCTTCAAGGATTTCAACTGCTTGTCCATTGGATCGCCACCAATTAAAACTGTTGTTCTTAGACCAATTTTTTTTCCAATAACCTTCAGGCTTTCATCAACTTGCGTGGCTAATTCACGAGTCGGTAAAAGAACCAAGCCCATACCTTTGTGGGCAGCCAAAAGCTGAAGCATGGGAATACCAAAGGCCAAAGTTTTACCTGTGCCAGTTTGAGCAATTCCTACCATGTCTTTTCTTTCCAGAGCTACAGGAATTGCCTGCGATTGAATTGGAGTTGGAGTTAAATATCCTAGACTCGTTAGAATTTCTAAAAGTTTTGGTGCGATACCAAGACCATCGAAGCTTATAGCCTCTTTTTGTTTTATATTATTCATATTTTTAGTGACCCGATTCCTTTAGATAGTCACTAAAACAAATAGCTTTTCCAATGACAGTGTAAGTTCGAGTCCGCGCCCAGTTATATAGGGCTATTACTTATCTTAAGTACGATAGTTAAATACTTAAAAATAATAACACTTAACACTGGTTTTGTCAGCCTTTTGGTTTTAAAAAAATTTCTTCGCGGTATTTTTGCTAATATTCTAAATACTAAGTAATTATGTTTCAATTTTTCTGAAATAAATTTTTAAACATGTAATTTTCATAAACTTGTTTATTTTATTGCAATCAATTGACTTTATGCACAATATATAATAGAGTTCCGATAAACTAATCATTGAACTTTAAAAACTTATATAGGAGTATACAATGAATATTTGGATAGACGACTATGAACCAATCTGGAGTCAGCTAAATTTTGATCCCGAGAAAGCATCCAAGGAGAAAGCAAGGGCTTGGAAATCAGGATCCAAAAAAGTTATTGAACTAGCAAAAACTCAAAATGTTGGAATTGTCGCTGATACTTCCTCAGGAAAAACACTAATTTCTTTTTTGGTCACTCTTGCTACTAATGCTAGAGTATTATTCCTAACTCCTCGAGTAATTCTACCAACTCAACACCAAAAAGTATTGTCTAGCATCGCTGGTGGAAAATGTCTAAGTCGAGTGATTACTGGTGAAACAAAAAGAAAGGACAGGGTGTGGGACAACAAAGAAGAGAAATTTGTTTTTGCCACTCCTCAAACTGCATTAATAGAAATTAATAATAACTTACTAGATCTCAATGATTTTCAAATTCTGATAATTGATGAGTTTCATATGGCTGTTGGAGAATATGATTATGTTCCCCTCGCCTCTCTCGCTAACGACCTAGGTATTCGTATCATTGGTCTTACGGCTTCACCTGGGAGTAACTTCAAAAAAATTTCCGAAGTGTGCGCAAATTGTCACATAACAACTCTCAAAAGATTGTTCATAAAAACTGCTGACAAAGAACTAAACAAAATCAATATTCCGGTTGATGATTTATTTATAAAAGTGGACATCGACTTCGGATTTCTTCTCGATGACATAAAGATGCAGTTGTTTGAGCTACTAAATGAGAAGC
Source organism: Patescibacteria group bacterium (assembly GCA_027858235.1). Taxonomy (NCBI): domain Bacteria; species Patescibacteria group bacterium. The sequence goes on from JAQIDC010000026.1 coordinate 22,890, forward strand.
CGCCCGATGGGATATTGACCAGCAAAAAACTTGATTCTTTAGTTGAGATTATAGAAGAGAAAACCAACAAAAAGGATAAGTCAATCTTTCATGCCTTTAAACTTTACGGAATGTATAGAAAACTTATCCATTGCTACAGGACTGTTGTGATAGATGGTTATGATACCTTCTTAGAATACGCCGAGAAACTCCGAACTGAAGGGAAAGCATCATCACGAGAAATAGTTAAAATGCCTGAGTTCCAAAAAATCGTTTACTTTGTCAAATACTGTTGTTACACTCACCCAAAGGTAAGCAATTTAACAGGCTTGATTGTAGACTGGGTGGGACAAAAGAAAAATGGATTGATATTTGTGTATCAAAGGAATACAGCCAAATATTTGTCCGAAGAACTAGAAAATAACGGAATCCGGGTAGGAATTATTACTTCAAAAGACTCAAAAAAATCCCACGAGGAGGAAGAAATACTATCAAATCTTGCAAAAGGAGAAATTGATATTGTTGTTTGTACAACTATCTTGCAAATGGGAGTTTCCGTTCCAGAAATTGATGCCGTTTTCCATTTTGACCTTCCGTCGTCCATAATAGCCAAGATTCAAAAAGATGGGAGAACTGGCAGAGTTAAAAGCGGAAATGTTTTCTATCTTGTTCTAAACCATCCAATAGATTTAGAAAGATACATAGCCATTCAATCTCAATTGAAAAGAATGCATGCTGCTATTGACAAGTTCAATGAGCAGCAAAATGAACTTATTTACAAAATAAAAAACAAAAAAGAACCAATACCCTTTCTAGATACTTCACTAAAAAGGGCCGTGAAAAGAAAGAAAAAATCTGAAATTAATAATAAGCAATTTGAACTTTTTTAACTTAAAACGATGCTAAAAAATTAGCATCGTTTTTTCTTGCTCCGGGAGCTGTCTGCCCGCCTCTGGAGAGGAAGATGTTAGAACCTGTTATACTCAATCACTGGATTAAAATCATTATTTGATTTACCAATATGCAACGATAGTGCACCTCAATAACTAATCCAACTAATCATTTGCCTTAAAGAGCTTTTTGGCATAAAGGCTAATCTCTTGTTTTTATTATTCGCAATACTTTGTAAAAATCTTAGAAAAAATATTTATCCCTAGGTTTTATTTACGGTTCCATCGTTCATCGAGCGTGTCCAAAAATTTTGCCGCTTTATCGCGACCACCAAGACCAAAAGCAAGTCCTCCGGCCAAGGTCAACATAGCCACAAAACCAGTAAAAAGAGTATGCATGAAATCCACTGCCACGCCCAACTGAACGATAGCCGCCATAAACGCGAATACAAAGATTATCCATTTGGCTAAATTTCCGAGTTGCACAGCTACTTTCTCCGATACACCACTTGCACCCAAGGATTTAGACAATATGTTCTTAAGAAAGCTACCCAAGAGCATCCCCAGTACAACGATGAAAATGGCGGCGATTACTTCAGGGATAAAAAAGGCGATCCGTTCAAGAAAGGATGTCACCTGAGGAATTCTTAAGACATTGGCGACCGCGATCAGCGTAACAATAATGAAAAACCATTTTACGATACTGCCAAGGAGCTCGGCAACACTAAATTTTAAACCCATTTCATCGAGTTCTTTTTTTAACCCAACTTTTTCGATTAAATAATCGAGCTTAAATACTTTTATAAATTTTGTCGCTAAACGTCCTAAAGTTTTAGCGATAAGCCATCCGATAATCAGAACTAAAAGCGCCCCGATAATCTCCGGAATAAAGCTAATGAGCATAAACCAAAGATTCTGAAAGGAAGAAACAAATGCATCTGTCCAATTGTTAAAAGTTTCCATAATTTTATAGTTAATAATAAATATTACATTAAAATTATACTATTAATACATTAAAATAAAATTAAATCACCACTAGCCTTTTCGCTGGAATTACCAGCTCGGATTACCTCCTTTTATTTATCCATAATTACTGCTACATAATCAATAATAATTCCGTATACAATACCGGCAATAAACCCAGTCAAGTCTCTGAAATCAGTAGCTAAATATAACACTAATTGGGGTCAGGTCTGGAATCCAGCTTTAATTATTTCTTACGCCAATCCTTTATTTCAAGAGATCCCCTTCCCTTATCTTCTACAGTTAGCTTTTGTTTACTTTTCCATCCATATTTCTCTATAATTTCTTTAGGAATTGTAACAGAATAACTATAACTTGTTCTTTTTGATAGTTTTATAATTTTTTTATTCATAATAATATTATATCACACTAGTGTCATCTATAGTATCCTCCATAGATGACACTAATTGAATTGAATTGAATTGAATTTATTTTAGCACACCAAAAAAAACAATACTTATTAGTATTGTTTTAATTTTCTCGGGAATAAGGATTCGAAGCTATTATGGCTTAGTCGAGAGTTCTGTTGTTTTATGCATATTTAGAGATGGAGACCTGTTGCTTTATTGCTTTAATTATCAATGCAAAGTTCTCACCGCATTCCATAAACAAAATAAAAAAGTA
>JAQIDC010000027.1 GCA_027858235.1 Patescibacteria group bacterium
AAATTAAAAAATATAATACTATCATTATTATTAATTCTAGAACTTTTATCATCTCCAATTTCAGTTGGTTTTATGTATTCATCAGACTCCCCTTTGTTATAGGACTGACTTATTGCGTCTTTAGCACAAGAAATTTTATTAGCTTCCCCTAAAACTAAGACATCATAGGCCTTCTCTGTCCTGGCCCAGGACTTTTTTCTATCCATCCCATAAAAACGCCCCATGATTGTAGCTATTTTTTCATTCTTTTTTAATTTTGACTCAAGCTCATGCACCAAATTAAGAGAAGCATATTTAGGTGAATCCCTTCCGTCAGTGAATAAATGTAGATATACTTTTTTTACTTTTTTACGTCTAGTGAGTTCAAGTAATGCTTGCAGGTGACCTGGGTCACTATGCGGACTCATTCCATTCGAGAGAAGCCCCATTATATGTAGATTGGATTTATTTTTCCTTGCATGATTTATAGCCTCAAGAAAAGCAGCGTTTTTATAAAAAGTTCCATTTTCTATTGATTTACTTACTTTCACAACATCTTGCTTTACAGATCTCCCTGATCCAATATTCATATGGCCCGCTTCACTATTCCCTACTTGTCCCTCAGGAAGACCAACATGTTTTCCGTGAGCAAAAATAGAAGTGTTGGGATATTTTTTAAGTAAAGAATCATAAAACGGAGTATGAGCCTGCGTTATGGCATTCCCTTTACCTGGCTTATTTATCCCCCATCCATCAAGAATAATTAAAATTAAAGGTGATAATATTTTTTTTGTCCCAAGAATATTTTTTTTACTTGTCATAAACTTAATATTAAAATTCTCCTTTTAATTTCATTTCAATTTCCATTAAACGATTGTACTTAGCAAGCCTCTCGCTTCGAGACAAAGATCCAGATTTTATATAGTCAGTCCCCAGGGCAACTGACAAATCCGCAATAAAAGTATCCGTAGTCTCACCACTCCTATGAGAAGCCATTGTTTTCAATCCATGTTTCTGAGCAAGCAAAACACATTCAACAGTTTCCGTTATGCTCCCAACTTGATTTGGTTTTACAAGCAAGGCATTAGCCGCTTTTTCTTTTAAACCCTGCCTTAGTCTTTTTATATTTGTCACAAATAAGTCATCACCTATCAAGAGCATATGTCCTCCTAGTTCCTTATTTAGCTCTCGCCAGCCTTCCCAATCATCTTGTTCGAGACCATCTTCAATGGCAATTATAGGAAACTTTCTAAACCATTCATTATAAAGACCAATTAAATCATTTTTGGTGAATTGAGATTGGTCTAATTTGAAAATATATTTTTTATTTTCTCGGTTGTAAAATTCGGAAGCACCAACATCCATTCCAAGACCAATATCCTCTCCTGGTTTAAATCCAGCATTTATAATTGCGGCTATTATTAATTCTATAGCCTGAACTGAAGAATAAATATCAGGAGCATAGCCACCTTCATTTCCAACATCAGTATCCATGCCAGCTTTTTTTAGAACCCTACCTAATTCATGAAAAATTTCCGCCCCCATTCTAATCTTTTCGGCAACACTAGTATCACGAAGTGGTAAAATCATAAATTCTTGAAAATCAAGATTTGTATCTGCATGCGACCCTCCATTAAATATATTAAATGAAGGAGTTGGTATTTTAAAATTTTTATCAAGTTCAAACACATCCGCTAGATGCTCATACAGTTCTACTCCCCTATCCAAGGCGGCGGTTCTTGCGGCGGCCATTGAGACAGAAAGGATTGCATTTGCTCCAAGATTTTTCTTATTTTCACTTCCGTCTAAATCAATCATTGTTTGGTCTATGTTTTTCTGGTCACCTACATCAAATCCACTCAAAGCTTTATTTATTTTTGTATTTACATTTTCCACTGCTTTCAAGACCCCCTTACCTTCATATCTTTTTTCATCACCATCACGCAACTCCCAGGCCTCATGAATACCTGTCGAGGCTCCTGATGGTACACTAGCTTTTGCCCAAACCCCGTTTTCTAGAATTATCTTAGTCTCAAGCGTAGGATTTCCTCTCGAATCTAGAATTTCTCGTGATTTTATTTCTTTTATTTTTGTCATATTTATATTATTTAATTATTTATATAAAACTAGTATTATATCATCACATCCATAAGATCCAGCTCCACCAGTTGGAGCTCCTAATCCATCCGGACCATAAGAACCGATTACCACTGCATCGACACAGAGTAAATTTGTACATTCACAAGGATCACCGTTAGCGTCTATTCTATAATCCGTATCAAAAAAATACTCATACCCCCAAGGATCAAGATCAAATGGATTCATATAAGGTCCAGACCAACCAAGAAAAGCACCTCCATTAGAATTTAATCCTCCTGCTCCTCCAATAAAACTATTTAGACAAGTGTTTGAACTAGCATCCACTCCACAAAGCTCGTTATTTGCAGTGCTGCCTATTTGTTTTGGCTGTTGGTCTCCTGGCCAACGCGTAGTGTCGGCCTCCAAAATATCAATAGCTTTTCTAATTTCTGAAATATCACTAATAGCTTTTGTGATTTTTGCATTTTTTCTAGCAGAATTAACGGCCACCGTTGCCAAGGTGGAAAGAATTCCAATAATTGTTATAACCACAAGTAATTCAATTAGGGTAAATCCATTCCTTTCTCTAGACATAAAAACTATTTTTTTACTATTCCCAAAAGACCGGGCATAGTCTCACCTCCTAAGTATGAAAGCATTGCCCCACCTCCAGTTGAAACCCAATCAACATGATCTTGCATTTTTGTCTTCTTAAGAGCTTCTACTGTTTCTCCTCCTCCAACAACACCAAAAGTCCTACCTCCTGATCTTGAGGCAATAATCTGACCTATAGCCATGGTCCCAACTCGAAAACGAGGGCTTTCAAACATGCCCAATGGACCATTCCAAATAATTGTTGCCGATCTTTTAATATAGCTAGAAAAAAGTTTTATTGTTTCTGGCCCTATGTCTAGAGCAGAATCTTCTTCTCCAATTTCGCTAATTTTTTTAACACTTATTTTTTCTGTTACAAGATTTTTTACAAGGACATCAACTGGTAATAGTACTTTCCCGGATTTATATCCCTTGGCAAATTTCAAGCTGTCCCTGTCGACCAGAGATCTCCCAACATCGAATCCTCTAACTAATAAAAAATTATTAGCAAGTGCTCCTCCTATTAGTATTTTATGAGCCTTGGGATAGAGTTTTTTCACAAGAGTTGTTTTTGATCCAATTTTTGAACCGCCCATAACTACTATCAATGGTTTTTTCGGTATTATCACCTTGTTAAGATTCTCTATCTCTTTCTCAAGAAGCAAGCCAGCGAATGAAGGTAAATAATTTTTTATAGCTGATACCGAAGCATGCGCTCGATGAGACACAGCGAAAGCGTTGTTCACATAAATATCGGCAAGCTTCGACAGGTCTTTAGCAAATTTTTTAGAATTCTTTTCCTCTCCCTTGTTAAATCTCAAATTATCAATAAATACTATATCACCATTTCGCATTTTACTCACTGCAGTCCCAGCCTCCATTCCAAAAACACCTGGAACAAAATTTATTCTCTTGCCGAGCAATCGTGACAATCTAGTTACAACCGGAGCTAAACTATATTTTTCATTATATTCCCCTCCTGGCTTTCCTAGGTGGCTTGTTATTATAATTTTTGCATTATATCTTTGCAAATACCGAATTGTTGCCAGACCGGCTGTAATTTTAAAATCATCACGAACTACACCATTCTTTATGGGCACATTAAAATCAGCTCTCAAGAAGATTTTTTTTCCAGCTAAGTCTTTATATTTTCTAATTGACAATATGGTCATAAATCAAATATTTCTATATATTATAACACATTTGGTCCAAAAATAAAAAAATTCTACTTAGTAGAATTTTTTTATTTCATTTATTTTAGTTCAGCTAATATCGCCCTTATCTGCAACTCCTCTGTTCCTCTCAATAAACCAAACTCCACTTCGTCACCAGGAGCATAGGTCATTATAATTTTTGCTAAACTATTATTCTTATTAAGTTCTGCCCCGTCAATATATTTAATTATATCACCAATTTTTATACCTGCTTCAAACCAAGGGAGCAAAGAGCTTTTTGGAGAAGGATTTACAAGGGCTCCTGATTCTTGAAAATTTTTGTTTTCTGTATCACTGCTAATAAAATACGAGAGGTCAGCGTAGTCCAATCCAAGGCTCGGCCTAGAAATAACTCCTTTTTCGAACAGGCTATCCACCACTACATTAAAAACCCTGGAAGGAATCAATTCTCCTTTTTTATTTATAAACATCACAATACGTCCTGATACATCAAAAATAAATGAAGAGTTAAAGTTTTCACTTAGGTCGTCAACTAATTTAATTTTATCATAATAAAAATCAGAAGATATAGACAGATAGTTTCCAGAATCTCGCACGGATGACACTGTGCTCAAATATGTATCTCCTGCTAGGGTTAAGCCCAAAGCTGTCTCTCCAGTATTTAGGCTATCTTGACTAGCCATGTTTAGAACTGCTAAATCTCTGGCATTAATATGCAAGAAAATATAATTAGTAGACGGATCTATTTCAATTTTATCAATCGTGTAAATTTTCTTATCATTACCGATAACCACATATTTTCCCATATTCAATTGTTTGTTTTTACCAACAAATTCGAGATGGTTAAGAGCGTCTGTTACAATCCATCCATCACTTGTAACAATTAAACCTGCTCCCAGTTCATCGCCTATTTTGTAAAAAGAATCCAAATCAATCATCTCCTTTTTTGTGCTAGTGGCTTTCTTTTGGTAAATTCCCACCAAGCTTACATTAACTAGTGAAATAGTCTCATTAATTTTTTCATCTTGAGCAACGACAACCTTCTTTGCTCCGCTAATAACAACGTTTGGTTTATCTAAATTTCCATTTACAAAGTTGAGTTCTCCAAAAAAAGCTGAACTTGTTCCAAAGTACGATCTGACAGTCAGACTCCCCACAATACCAGCGACCAAGCCAAAAAGTGTTGATAATAAAACAATTACTACAATTCCATTTTTATTTTTTTCAATCATAAATTTATACCCACCTTGAAGTTAATAATACTAAAATAATACTCACAAATCCAAAACTAAAATATAGCTTTACAGTTCTCGGATTCAAACTGTCTTTCAAGTGGTGTCTAGAAAGACCCATTATAATATAATACCCAATTGCCAAAACAAGACCAGATATCTTATAGGTAACTGGCAAGAAATAAATAGACCAAGCAAGCTCCATCATAACAAGACAAACAATCAAAACATAAAATAGGGCTATATTATATTTTATTTTATTTATATACATCACCGAATAGACAATCATGGCCAAAAATACCACAAAGACAATCATTAATATCCAGACAGGAAAACGTAAGAAAGATTGCAAGCCATAAACTGACGATGCCATAAAGAACACTAAAATAAAATTACCAAATATTGTAATATTATTCAAGGAGTCTCCCCTGTCAACGCCAGAAAAAAAGGAACGGAGAGTTCTAAAATAAAAATATAAAATAACGGAATTTACAAGAAGCAGTAAATGAGGCCTTAAATAATCCATTTCCATCATCAGATAAGTAACAAAGCTAATTTCTAACAGAATTGGAAATATCAAAAAAATATACCATTTTATATCAAGGTCACCTCGAACTTTAATATTTTTAACTGAAAAAAATACCAAGAATAAAATAACAAACAAAATATAAAATATATTTCCAATATTATATACAAAATATTCCAAGAGAAGAAAAATCAACAAGGGGGAAAGTCTGAACAAAAATGATAAATAATATGTCATATCAATTAATTTAGCCAAAGGTTATCCTGGCCAATTTTTTCTATTTCCAACTGAAAGTCGCTATCCAAAATAAAATTATTCTCGATGATTCTATCTATTGTTACAACTAGACTTAAATGAAAAGCCCTATACTCATCAGGAACAACCAATGACATCAAGCTATTTTTTATCCCAGTCAACTTTTCATCAACGTTTATTTCCTCGGTGCTTGAGGCGACTAAATTAGCATCATCTTTTAATTGAAAATAAATACCCCTTACTTTCTCCTGATAAGTACTCTCAAGCATTGCCAAGTCTACTTTTTCAATTTTTATTTCTTCTTTCACCACTTTTTCATTTGGCATCTCAATCTCCTTGGAAGCTATAACCAGATAAACAATTAGAAAAAAAGAGAAAGAAGCGAGTGCAATTAATATCTTTTCTTTATTTTTCATATTTTATATTAATTATTATTTATAATCTCAAAATCATCTTTTTTCTCGAGGCTGAGCTCTAGCTTATTCACTTCATCAGAACTAGTCAAAGAATTAATTTTTAAGTACTTGTCTGAAACTGTATACAAAACATCGTTGATATATAAACTTCTCTTTACACTTGCATCATAATAACCATAACCATTCCAATAATACTGTTTCCCTTCAAGTTCTCCTTCCTCGAAGTGACTTATTCTTTCTTTTAATTCAACGCTGTCTTTTTTAATATCAAACCAAAGAGCTCCTCTAAAATTTATTTTTCCATATCTATTCTCCCCTTCTACCTCTCTGAGCGTAGCGGGTATCACAAGTAAATTTTTATCAGATGAAAACAAAAAGGCCTTATGGTCGTTTAGGGCAATTGAATCACTACCAACTCCTCCAATGATTATGCTGTCAGCTTCTTTCGGATTTGCAACATCTGAAACATCAAACAAAGATATTTTAAGTCCACCGGTCACCACTCTTTCATATTCATTCAGCTTTGCATCCTTACCTATTCCAATCAAAGTTGTCTCGTCATAGGGGTGCAGGTAATTAGAAAATCCAGGTATCTTAAGCTCTCCCAATACTTTTGGATTACGCGCGTCACTTAAGTCAATCACAAACAAAGGATCAGTTTGCTTAAATGTAACAAGATAAGCTCTGTTTTGCATAAAACGAACCGAATAGATTCTTTCATCTGGGGCCAAATCTTCAAGAGCGCCAACTTGTTTTAAATCTTTGTCCAAGACATACAAATTACTATAAGATTCATTTGATCCATCGTCAAAACGAGACCAAGTTCTATTTTTTGTTGTTGCGATTCTAAAATATCCCTTGTTCTCATCCATTGAAAATTGATTTAAAACATGTCCAGTTACTTCGCCCGATGTCTTGTATTCAATGTCAGAACCATTAATTTCTACTTTATGAATCACGGTTTTTTCTAATTCTTTTGAAATATCTTCATACTTCTTTTTCATTTCTTCCTCGACTTGTTTTTCAAGTTTTTCCTGCTCATCGTCTGGGAGACTTTGTATATATCTTTCAAGAATAGCAGAAATTTTTCGAATCTTCTCACTATCACTCAATATAAATTCCTCAACCAAATCTATCGCAACTATTTTATCTGCTTCTTTTTGAGGTAATTTCGGAACCAAAATCTCCTTGGTCATCTCCATCACTAATTGCTCTTCGCTTATATATTTTGTATAGGTAATGTAAATATTACTCTCTGAAACATACATATTTTGGTTATCAGAAAGAATATAAACCTCTCTCTCCACGTCAGAATTAATATTTGCCAAATCAACAACATTTACACTAGAAAAATTATATCTATTATAAGGAATATCAAAATAATAAACATCTGGCATAATGCATTTTTCAGCTGTGCAGGCCGTGTCAACTCCATCTTCCAAAACCCTAGGCAAGATTGGTTCACCATCAATATAATAATTATAAGTATTAGTTACAAAATAAACATAATCACCAATCATTCTAGAATTTGCATAAGACCCCTCAAAACGAATATCTCTTAATTGACTAGGTTCAGACCTATCACTGATATCAAAAATCTTAAAATAAGTATAGGATGAATTTCTTCTAAAACTCTGACTATACGTTTCTTTTGAAACTTGAAAATCTTCCCCAAAAACAACAAGTTTGTTTTTATTTATATAAATATTTTTTGGACTAGATTCAAATTTTATTTTTGATACTATTTTAGCCTCGCTTGCTGGACTTGCCTTTATAATAAAAAGTTCATTTTGAGTAAGTGAATATATATAATCACCGTCAGTTTTTACAATATCAGATTCATCCACTCCTTCCACCTGAACATTTGTTTGTGAAAAATCATTTTCACCTTCTGCTGAACCAAGGCCAGGTGCTGTTGGAACCGCTTGTGGAGCTGATTTTAACATCATGCCGTCAGTTGCCATTTCAGCTACTTCCATTCCCCCAAAAGAAGAATCAGCAAAAACCATATCACTTCGATAATAATTTTCACCTGAATTAACTTGGCTATTTTCTAAAAATTCTTTCAACTCTTCTGGATTATCAAACTTTTTTATCTCAGACTGACTAGCCAATATATTTTCTATAGTTTTTGACCCAGAATCAGTTTTTATATTTTCTGTAACTTTTTCTGTTGGTTTAATATTATTTTCCGGTTGAACAGTCGTCGGGTTTTTGCTCAATGAAAAAGAGCAGGCGCTTAGAACAAAAGTTAGAGCTAAAAATAGTATGAATAATTTAAGATTTTTTTGCATAGAATTTTATTTTAAAATAATGAAATTTTATTTTTTTATACTAACTTTTGTCATTATTATTCCCCTCTATGAGAGGGGTGGCAGCTTTGCTGACGGGGTGTGTTTTCGTTTTATTTTTTGTCACGTTTCTTTCGTTAACCCACTACACACCTCCCGCTACGCGTACTCCTACCCCAGGGCGCCCGAGCGAAGCGACAAAGTGCTCTTGGGGTGCACACTCTTTCGCTTATCAGCGACGACCCAGGTCGGTCTCTCTTGTTTCACAATTCACCTTCTTCACCTTGTCTCAAGAGGAGATTTTTTCATATTTATATATCAATTATTATCGTAACTGGTCCATCATTAATTAATTCTACTTGCATATCCGCTCCGAACTTTCCTGCTTCAACTTTTATATTTTTCTCTTTCAAAATAGTAACAAATTTCTCGTAAAAAGGGATAGCCTTTTCTGGTCTAGCCGACTCAATAAAACTTGGCCTGTTCCCCTTTTTCGTATCGCCATATAAAGTAAATTGAGAAACAACTAAAATCTCTCCTTCAGTATCTTCTAAAGATAAATTCATTTTTTCTTCACTATCTTCAAATATACGCAATTTCAAAATTTTGTCGGCCATCTTCTCTATCATTTTTTCCGTATCATCAACGTGAACTGCAAAAAAAACCAATAAACCTTTATCAATTTTTCCAATAATACTGTCGTCAACACTCACCTGAGCACTAGACACTCTTTGAATAACTGCTCTCATATTATTCAAACATTTTAGTAGCCTCTATTTCCTCCCATTCACCACTATCTTCATCCAGTTTATAAACATCTAATCTACCATTCTTTTCAGTTTCACTATATACATATTGAACATTTGTTTCAGAACCTATTCTTCTGGTGTAGGATGTTTTTTTATCTAGAATAACTGGCCTCAAAATAAACTCTAAGCGCATCTTTCCAAGAGGTCCCTTAAATTCTATAAATTTAATATCAACTCCTCCTTCTTCATCGTCATGATCAGACCCCTCATCCAGTACTTCGAAAGTATCCTTAATATGACCAACTGTTTGTTCCCATTTATCTTCTTGCATATATTTAAATTAATAATAAGTAGCATGAGTCTCCATATCCCTCCTTCTATTTGTTGCAGTCACCTCACTTATAAGACCCCTCCTTAGTAGATCATCTACTGACTTATTCATTGTTTGCATTCCTATATTAGAACTTGTTTGTATTGTTGAATTAATTTGTTCTATTTGATTGTTTTTAATTAAATTAGAAATTGCGTTATTATTTATCAATATTTCTCTAGCTGCAACCAATCCCCCTCCTCTTTTTGGCAAGAGTTGTTGGGATACAACACCACGCAAGACTCCAGAAAGTTGGTTAGTGATTTGATTCTGATACTCTGTTGGAAAATAATCAATAATACGAGAAACTGTTTCAGCAGCGGTTGATGTATGGAGTGTAGATAAAACTAAATGACCTGTTTTGGCAGCGGTCAAAGCAGCTCGAATAGTTTCTTTGTCTCTCATCTCTCCAACCATTATAACATTTGGATCTTGTCTTAGAGCATATTTGAGAGCGGTAGAAAAATCTTTTGTATCTCGACCAAGCTGTCTCTGTTCTACTATACTTTGTTTGTCAGTAAAAATATATTCTATCGGATCCTCAACAGTGATAATATGCGCTCTTCTCTCTTTGTTAATAATATCAAGCATAACAGCCAGAGTCGTTGATTTCCCAGCCCCAGAAGGTCCCGTCACAAGAAGAAGCCCATCTTTAAGGTGAGTTAATTCATAGATAATTGGATTCAAATCAATTTCTTGTGGAGTTGGTATCTTATTCAAAACCAATCTAGCCGAAAGACCCATATGAGCCTCCTGATAATGCAAATTAACCCTAAATCTATTATTATAAAACTCCAGAGAAAGATCAATGTCCTTTTCACTTTCAAATTTATCCCTTGTTCCTTTGTCAATCGAAGCAAAAATAGCATGCCTGAGCTCCCCAGCAGGAATTTCATCATTCTCCAATCGATGCAATTCTCCCGCTATTCTCAGCGAAGGAACAGCCCCCTCAACTAAATGAAGATCCGAAGCACCCCTATCAATAGCCTGCTTAAAATAATACGCTAAATTCATAAATTAAAAAATAATTTCCTAGTTATTATAACATTAATTAATCTCTTGTAGCAAATAAAAAATCGCCACATTATTCGGTGGCGATTAAATTTATTTTTCAAAACAATTGATATTTCTTCCTCGGGAGATTACTCAATTCTAGAATTTTTTTTCAAAGTAAAATATTCTTGAACTCGATTTTTGTCTTCGACCCCCCTGTCCTGCTCAATGCAAGATAGAAAATTCAGCTTTTCCTCAAGCTTCATATGCATATTTAATGCTGTAAAAAAAGCAAATTCATTATCGCTTTTTTTACTATCCAATATGGAGTAAACCCTTTCAAAAAAAGACCTCGGACTTTCATTCATTGTCCTTATAAGCGAATAGGCAAGCTGTTCTATGCTAGAAGACAAATGAATAATAGCGTAACATGCTGCTGATTGCATTTTGCACCTCCCCAATTTCCAAAGTTATAGTTAAAAAAGATCCAACAAAACACTAACAAAATTACTATAAATAGTCAAGTTTAATGAACTTATTTAAATATCCCAGATGTCTTCAAAGCAAAAACAACTTCTCCAACAATATTCTCCTCCGATACTCTATATTCATCCACAAAAGTTGAATTATCACCTTTTGTTATAAAATATCCGAATTCTTTCCCCATCACCCTATGAACAATAATCACTGACCTCGTTGGGTCATAAAAAGCAATAATCTTATTCTTGTAGTCACTAATATTGTTATTTTTAACTAAAACAATGTCATTTTTATAAATAACCGGATTCATTGAATCAGATACTATTAAATAAAAAAACTGATAATTATTGAAAATTACAGGAATTAACAAAATAAATATTATCAATATTTCTAAAATAATTATTTTTGTTTTTAGATTCTTTTTCATTTCACTTTTATTAGTTCGTATGGAATATTTAGCTCATCAAGATAAAGTAAAAAGCCTTGAATTAATTCCTTGTAAGTTTCGCTTGAATAATATATCTCAATTTTTTCAGACTGATACTGTTTAATTAATTTATCAATAACTTGAGTTTCTGCCTCACTATTACAAAAAGGTCTGTGACTAATTTGAGAATTATTATAGATATCTTTGTTTATTTCGGCTGGCCAATTTTTTAGACAAAAATTACCTGGTATCAAAACATTATTTTCATTAGCAATCAAACTAAGAAAATTATTATTAGTTATTTCCGAATAGTGCTTTTGAATACCAGAGATTAATAGTAAAGACTCATTAGGTGAGGCAGAATAATTATTAACAAAATCATAAACCTTCTTGTCTATGCCAATAATATCGCCAATAATTATTTTATAGGGCCTATCTTCGTTCGGGATAACCCTATATTTAATTCCGCCAGTTATTTGAACAATTTCCTTATTATTAATAGTATTAAAATAATCCAATCTCAATATAATAATTTTATAAGACAATATTGCTATTACTACAAATAATAGAATTATAATCAAATTTTTTCTATTTATTTTATTCCACATACATAAATAATAGCACAAAAAGAGGTAAATGACCTCCTCCCCGGGATTCGCTAGCGCTACTCCCGGGGTTTCCAACACGGCTCATGATAATTCAAGATCAAGAAGTCATGAAAGCCTCAGAACAATTTTGTTGTCTGGGGCTTTTCTTTTTCACCTTGCCATTTTATATAACGTCTGACCTGTTCCTCGTTTAGGCCTACTGTTGACGAAAAATATCCCACACTCCAGATGCCGTCCCAATCGAGGTACATTTCACGAATGAATTTAAATTTCTTCCTTAGATATATGCTAGAGTTTGATTTTAATTTTTGGACGGCCTCTGACACGGCCATATTTGGTGGTATTTCTATTTGCAAATGGACATGATCTTGATCTGTGTTCACGATATAGATATGGAGTGTGGGATATTTTTTTACAGTATTAAAAAGACTAGTGATTAGTTCATCTTTAACATAATCTTTCAACCATTTTCTACGGTGTTTCGTGCCCCAGACTATATGATATTGATGTTTGTATGCACAGTGGCTTAGACTTTGGATTCTCATGAGAACAGCCTAACACATGAATAATATATAATAAAGTTTGTTAGGCTCGGCCATTCATCCCCGGACATCGGCGACTAAGGTGGCTACGAGAGTTGCTTTCTAGACGGCCTCTTGTCCGGGGTTTCCTGGGTATTAAAAAAGAAGCTAAGTTTCCAATTGGAAACTTAGCTTCTAAAAAATTTATATTTTACTATTTCAAGTTATTCAATTCTTCAACGTAAACATCTATTTTTTCTTGCCATTCATCATCTATTTCTAACTCTGGGTAAAGATATGATCTAAGACCGTGATAGAATCCATATGTAACAAATATATAGCTTTCTTTCTCATCACTTGAGACATGCAAATTACCCTCATCAAACTCTAGATCAATGCTATCTTTATGCTTTATATGCGAGTATACATTATCTCTCTTCTCTACTTTACTGAGAACATCCCCCTCTATCGAGCTACTTGCATATGATATAGATAGCTCCTCCATTCTAAATTCTCTTTCTTCGGAGGTAATTATGGAAATTTGATCCAACCAATGTTTCTCTGTCCAGATTATTTTTATTCTCAAGGTACCACTATTCGTATTATCTATTGCCTCTTTTAAACTTATGTAGGAATCAGTTTGTAATTCACGAGGGTGAACCATACTATACTCTTTATATTCACCGTTTTCTTCAAAGAAAATAATGAAAGAAGCTCTAGCGCTTGCCTTATTTGGATCTGGAATTATCGGCAACGGGGTTGATCCCCATGAGCTCAATGAAAGATAAGTTTCTTTATCTTTTAAATCTCTGATATCAATATTAAGCTCAATATAATCATCCAAATTTGCATATAAATTTTCATTGTCTTTTGAGCTTATTTGAGATAGACACTCAATCCTTTCTGAAGTTTCTTTAAAAAAATAGCAAGAATTAACAAGGCCTTTTTCTTCCATCTTTTTTATTGTCTTGATGTTATTACTTCGATTTTCTACTATTAATTCAGAATCTTTATTATGTAGAACCCTTATCAGTTTTATTTCATCAAAATGAGATTCTTCTGGCTCCATTTCTTTTATCCTTAGCTTTAATTTACCGTCCTCAATACTTGGATTATTTGACAAAATATAATTATCAACTGGTCTATTCCTTCTTTGACTATCAATACTACTAAAATCGTTTAATTCTAAAAGTGAATTTTCATAATAATCAACTGCTTCGTCATAAGTATTCCCCCAGAATGTTGCCAAGACATCATTTTCGATAAAGTAATTACCAGATATATTAGCAAAAAGATATGGAGTAGAACCACAATCCTCAATCCAGTTTATACTTCTACAATAATTATTAAAACAGTCATAAGTAACGCGTTCAAGGGGGACAGGACAAGTAATTATATTAACAGATGCGATATAATTATTTGTATTACACTCAGAATCCAAAGTACACACACCCGGCGATGATACTACTGATGGTGTTTCACAGCCAACCGAGCCATCTGAATTTATAGCACTAATGAATTTCCCAGCTGTACAAGAATCAACAACCCTTCTCTGAACAGAATCTACATCAGTATCAGTATACAACAAACTTCCATCTTCAATCTCACTAGTTCCCACTGCCCCTTCTACAATCTCAGAAGAACCAACAGAATCAGCCGCAAGCTCAGAGCTATCTATTGATCCATCCTCAATACGATCTCCATTCAACATCCCATTTAACCAACCAGGGATTGTTAAATTCCCAGTATCATCTATATTCATGATTTCACTTCCATCACTATAAAATCGATAATAATCATCTGAATCGCTATCATCATCAATAGTAAAATTCATCCCCCAACCTTTAGCATCTATATTAATAGAACCATCAGCAGCATTCAAAACATTAGAATAAATTTCACCATCAATAGTTAAATCTAGAGATACGTCTAAATCATTATTAACAGTTAAGGGACCGTTCTTTGTTTGGCCTGCAAGCCCAGTATTAATTGGTGGATCTATATTCCCTCCAGGAGGTCCAACACTCGGTGCCGACCAAGAAGCAAAAAGAGATTGTAGGGAGATAGAAAGCCCAAGAACCAATACTATAGTGATAATAAATCTAAGTTGAGATTTTAACATATTATTTTAAAAAAATATTAAATGTACTTTTATTATAACATTATATATCATGTAGCACAAAACATGTAGCATCGAATATAGTGAATATTGTAATTTGCACCCCAGAGCACCCTCTCTTACTTCGTAACGACCCAGGTCGGCCTCTCTCACTTTATCATCTCGAGCTTATCTAATTAATAGTTTTTTTCATCTATGTCATCTTGAGCGAAGTGCTAACGTGGCCGAAAAATCCCTTTTTGTTTTGACTAAAATATTAATCATATTCCCAAAGGGATTTCTCAATTTCGCTCCGCTACATTCCCCGCATGCTGACGGGGCAGGCGAAATGACAGGTATGTTACATGTTTTGTGTTACATGCTACATGTTTTGTGTTACATGCTACATGCTTTGTGTTACATGCTTTGTGCTATGTGTTACATGTTTTGTGTTACATGTTTTGTGTTACATGTTTTGTGTTACATGCTACATGCTTTGTGTTACATGTTCTGTGCTATGTGTTACATGCTTTGTGTTTTGGGTTACATGCCCCTCCTCTTCTCCGCATCAGCCAAAGAAAACTCGCAACCACAATAATCCTGTCTATATAAGTCTAGTTTTCTGGACATTTCGGCTGCTTTTTTAAATCCGTCTTGCTTTTTAAAGTCTCTTTCCAAAAAACCAAGCTCGTACTTACGTCCCAAGTCTTGACCAAATTTCATAATTGCTTGAGCATTTTTATGAGGGCTTGTTGTTAAGGTTGTAGCAAAATAATGAAAACCATTTTCAGAAGCATAACGAGCAGTTTCCTCCAATCTTTCTCGATAACACATCATACACCTCTCTCCCTTTTCCGGGTCAGTCTCATGACCACTAACCATTTCTCTCCATTTTTTATGATCATAGCCACCGATGATAACTTTTATTTTATACATCTTTGCCACTTTTTTTATTTCTTCGAGTCTCTTTTCATATTCACGTAAAGGAAAAATATTTGGATTATAAAAATATAGAGACACCCTAAACTCTTTCCTTAAAACCTCACTCACATAAACCCCACAACCAATACAACAAATATGTAGGAGCAAGCTTGGTTTAGGAGAATTATTTATAAAATAGGCATAAAGCATAGCTAGTGCTGCTCCAGCAATTCCAAATAATAAATCATACTCATCAACTGTCCTTCCCGGAACATAGGCCTGAACTATTTCGAGAGAGAAAGAGTAGAGAGAAGAAAATAGAAAAGCATACTTTAAGGCACTCAAAAACTCCTTATTCTTGTCAATTAGTAAATATTGAAAAATTAAATATGCAAAAATTCCAAAAAGAATAAAATGAACTCCTTTATCATAATAAGTTATTTCGTGCGTTTCAAACTCTTTCATGGGAAAAGTTAAAAGAATAAGGATCAATAATCCCCAAAGAAAGGTGTACAACAATTTAGAACTCTTTTTTTTCATTTATTTTTTATTTTCAATTATTCTAAAAGTAAAAACTAGACTTAGCATTAAAAGTATTAATAAGCCAAGAGCATAAATTTTTCCAACACTTTGCAAAAAAACAGCGCTCATCCCGAAAAGAAGTGACAAAGAATAGAATATTAAAACAGTTTTTCTCTGTCCTATTCCTAGGTCATACAATCTAAAATGCAGGTGTTTTCTGTCGGCAAAACGAAATGGATTTTTCCCAGAAGCTATTCTTCTTATAATGGTCCAAACAACATCTAGTATCGGAACGCCCATAACTAATAGAGCTATGGCTATCTTCCCACCAGAAATTATAGCCAGTATCCCCAAAAGAAAGCCGAGCAAAAGTGAGCCTCCCTCACCCAAAAATATTTTAGCGGGATGCCAATTGAATATCAAAAATCCAAGACATGCGGCAAACAATGTTAATGATGCAACAGCAATATCTGGCTGATAATATTTAGAAGTCAAGGTAAAAATAAATATTATAAAAGCACCAATTGCCGTAATCCCAGTTACAAGCCCGTCCATTCCATCAAGAAGTTTGGTGGTATACATCATTCCAAGCAACCAAAGAAAGATAAACACATCAGAAAGGACTGTAAAATACAAATTTTGTCCCCAAAGGTTAAACAAAAATATTTTCAAACTATCAAAATAAAGATACCCCCCGAAAGGATTGGTTATCTTCTCTATACCAACACCTCCAAAAATAACCAATAAAATTGCAATTGCTGGGAAAATAAATTGTTTTTTTGGACTTAGACTATACTTATCATCTAGGAAGCCTCCTATCATCAACACCACACCCCCTAAAAATACCCCCAACCAATGACTAAATTCTAAATCACCAGACAGTAGTTTATCTCTAAAAATAAAAGCCACTACAAAAAATGACAAAAATATAGCCACCCCTCCCAGAAGAGGAACACTACCTTTATGAATTTTTCTCTCGCTATTTGCTATATCAACAATATTTAGCTTTATAGCTATATTTTTCACTAAAATTGTAAAAAATATTGAAAGAAAAAATGTTATTAAAAATATGAAAAAATATGAAATCATTGACTAAAAGATTAACTTTATTTATAATAATTTGCAAGGATCCCAACCCATCATCTTTAGGAGGTAAAATGGAAAAAAATCCGCTAGAAAAGATTGAAGAAAAATTGCACCATGCAAAAACTGTTCTTTTAATTACCGACGGTAAAGAAAAACCCCAAAAGAAGGCTATCAATCTCTTAAGGAAAGAGGTCTCTTTCTTAACTACAGTTAGTTCTACCAATAGGTCAACAAAGACTAAAATGACTAAAAATTCATTCGATTTGATTCTCGGTCATCGAGGAGGATATTTCATCCCTCACCCCAATCATAGCACCGTCTAGTTTTCAAAATAAAAATCAAGGGCGTATTGAAAAATACGCCTTTTCTATTCCTCCAAAAGAACCGCCCAGTATTTATCTCTATTTAGCACACCTCGCATATTCCATCCCCTATCAACTAAATTATCATCAACTCCGTATGACCAAACAATTTTTTGTTTACCTTCAATATTTAGTGATGATGAAATAATATCATTATTTGTTCCTGATTGTTTTTGAACCATTAAGGAGTACGGGGCGAGTTTGTTTTTACTTCCATTAAATGATTCCACTAATTTTTCAAAAAAACCTTTTTCTATTTCTTCTTCAAAATTAATTTTAAAAGGTAACTTGTATTTTATAGAAACGATAACAGTTTCTCCTGGATTAACCCATGCCCAATTAGCGAATACTGTTTTACCAGAATCTACATATACTTTAGTCCAAGAATCTGTGTCTACATATGCCTCTCTCTCAGCAATCAAATCTTCATCAATCTTCCAAGTATCCTCAGGTTCTCCAAAAAGTTCTTCATCAATTGGCCAGAACCCGCGAGCTTTAATCAATTCGCTACCAAGGGGAACATAAAATCGCATCCATGAATTGTTCCTCACCCCTGTAAATAGGTCGCCTTTTACCCCAGCATGTCTTCTCTCAACTGTAACGGTATCATATATCTCTCCATCATCAGATATTTCAACATTGTGCATTATTTTCTGCTCTATCACTCTATCACTTTTCCCTCCTGCAATATTAGTATTCACAACCATTAAATAATCAGACACCGCATCTTCGACTTCTCCGCTCCACGAATATTCTCTTGCTTTGTTTTGCAACTCCTCATCTTCAAAATAGAATAATATCTGTTTTTCATTTAGAGTCTTAAGTAAAGCTTTTGAAAAATCAAAAAGATTATCTTTATTCAGTCTTTCGGGTAGTTCTTCAAATATTTTATTCATTAAATCACCAATTATTTTTTTTGGTTTTTTTGTTAAATCTGGTTTTTGTTCAGCTAGACTCTGAGTTTCAATCCAAAAATTTTCACCATCAATTATGATCCCGTAATCACTACTCATATCAATCGGACCAATCACACCCAAAATATCTTCAACAACAGTAGGGGTCAAACTAATTACTCCATCGACAGAAGGACCCCCACTACGCTCGTAAAACCACATCAACTTTTGAGCAGTTTTTTTGAAATCAGGCCACCAATTAGCATCCCAAAAATGCCACAAGGGATTAACGAGATGCAAGGGCTCAGGGGCAATAATAAATTCTTTCAAGCCAGCTTCCGTATCATAGCTCCCACCACCTGGAACTTCCATATTTTTTATTTCTCCATTTGAAAAATCAACCAAAGCATAACTACCGATGAAACCACCACTAGCTCTTAGTTCTGAGTTGTTTTGAAAAACAAAAAGATATCGTTTATCTAAATCTCCACCAAGAAAAGTGATCAATTTTTCAGATAGATCATAAATCTCCAGTAAAGCCGGTTCGGCTTTGACAAGGGACTCTCGGACTAAAATTATTTTATCTTTATGCTCATCGGGCAAAAGATCAATATCTATCTTTTCTAATATGCCGTTTAATTGCAAAACATTTTCTCGAGCTAGGCCAATATTTAGATTAAACTGTCTTATAGAATCCATTAAAGACTGTTCTTCAGAAAAAGCACCAATCGCCATAGAAAAATTATCACCAATTTCTGTTCCCAAAATACCTGCTTCAATTATATTTTTTCCTTCTGAGGCCAGTTTTATTTTTTGATTTGGGACTAGGGACGCTAAGAAAAAAAGGCCATTATTTATTTTTTCGAGTTCAATCTTAATGGCCAACAAATCGTCACTAGCACGGACAAACCCATTCTGAGCACCAGTAAAATCGAGCTCTGAGGCAGATTGTGAAGCAGACTTTAGATTTGATACAGCGTCCTCGGATGCTCCCAAAACCATTCCTTTCACACTCAATATATCCAAATCTTTATAAGAATCAAAAAATTTAAGAGGAAGAGAGAAAATAAGAAGCACTAATGAAAAATAAAAAACTTTTTTAAAATAATTAGCGGAGAATACAGGTTTTGGAGTTTTTCTAAATAAACTTGATAAGATATTTTTAAAACTAAATCTTTTCCTTTCTGGCCCTTTTTTTACAACATTTCCCAAAATCTTGTCTCCCGGAATATGCGCTGACTCTCCCCAGCTTATAACTCTCTTTTCTTTCTTTTCTGTCTTTTTATTGCCAGAGAATAAATTGCCTTTTAGCTTGCTAAGTATTGCTTTAGTTGAAAAATAGAAAAAACGCAAAACAAAATGAACTGCCCATGTAAATATTTTTGAGAACTTAAATACTATTTTTAAAATTGGATAAAAGGCAACACTTTTTAAGCTTTTCTTTTGATTTTCGCTAATTGCGAAAACTCTTGTTTTTGGTTTAAAAAGCTTGTTCAAAATTGGTAATATTTTTGAAAAAAAACTCAAATATCCTTTTCTGTCTTTCTTTTTGTTCTCTTGCTCTTCTTTTTCCTCTAATTCTTCAATTTCACTTTTTAATTCAACCAAAAAACGCGATGGTTTATCGCTATTGGAAAAACTATTATTATTTTTATTTATTTTTATTCGCATGAGGAATAATTTCTAATATTAGTATTTTACCCTTTTACCAACCAAAAAACAAGCAAATTTTTCAACAATAATTCAAAATTACCCACCACTTGACAAAAATTATAAAATATGCTATTCTTTTATAATGATCGTTAAACAATTTTTGTATGCTACCTATTGATAAGATAAGAAAAACTAACCACATTCCAGGGAGGAAACCATGTCAGTAACACAAATTACTATCAATAATGAAGCTATCGCCCCAGAAAACACTATCAAGAACTTCAAAGATATTCTCTACGTAGAAGAGGTTTCAGTAAAAGTACCGAAAATATCACAGCACATGAATAAAATCCCGGCTCACCCCATTCTCGTCGACGGAAAAGTCGGGGAAGTTCAAGAGAACTGGATGAATGGCTTTGTTATCCAAGGCTCAAAAGTAATTCTGTATCGCCACTACTACAACATTAGCAAGTCTAATATTGGGAAAAATATTACGGCGACCGTAAAAGTCATTAAAAAAGAAATGCTTGACGGACAGCTCTTCACCCTAGTTAATGTCATTCACACCCCGGGTGTCATTGGCACAAAGACCATGAAGTTTGTCCGAGGCAACGTCGAATTTGGAGTCGAAATAATCGGCACTGATACGAAGATCTGTTTCCAGGACATACAAAAAAATTAAACAAGAAAAAAATAAAGCCCGATAGCAAAAACATCGGGCTTTTTTCTATGGAAATATTTAATTGCCAGAACTACAACATATCTAAAACTTCCTTCGTCTCTTCAGCACAAGATACCCAAGAATATTTTTTTATCTGCTCCCTTCCTTTTTCTACCAAACCTTCTCTTATCGCTGGATTATTGAATATTATTTTAATCAATTCCACTAACTCTTCTCTATTTTCTGGATTAAAATATTTAACTGCATCACCCAGGACTTCTGGCATGCTTGCTGCGTTCGAGCTTATAACTGGACAGTCATTAGCCATGGCCTCTAACGGTGGTATTCCAAACCCTTCATACTTTGACGGGAACACATAAGCCATCGCCCCTTGAAATAAATATTGAAGCTCATCATCTGGAACATAACCAGGAAAAATTGTTTTTTTACCATCAGATCCATTCGGCTCGTTTTTCAACTTAATCTCTTTTAACCTCTTGAAAAAATAATCTTCTTTACCGACAAGAACTAAGTCAATTTTTAGGTCGCCCAATTCTCTGTAGTAAACATCCATTAACCATTCAAGATTTTTGTGGGGATAGGCATTCCCAACATACAAAAGATAAGGCTTTTCTATCTTGTATTTATCTAGTGTTTTTATAATGTTTTCTGGAGCTGACTCCCCTTCAATCAATCTTTGTGAAACTCCTTCAAGGGTGACAATTACCTTATCAGAATCAATGGAAAAGTTTTCCAGAATATCCTTTTTTGTAAATTCTGAAACGGCAATAATTTTTTTTGATTTTTTTATAGCCAAATCCAGAGAAAGCCTGTATGCTTTATTTTTTATTTTATACAAAAGTGGAGAAAGTTTGGTGGCTCGCAGACTTGGAAATTTTATTAAAATAAGATCATGAATTGTCACCACGAATTTTGTAGGACAAAATAAGGGAACATTAAAATGATGAAAATGCATTAAATCAATTTTTTCACGCCAGATATAATAAGGCATCAAAATTTGCTCTAACATAGTATACCATCGAACGTCAGCTAACACTTTCCTTGCGCGAGGATTATTAGTCTTGAAAGAATCAAAATTTTCTTTGCACAAAAAAATAACATATTCATTGTACCCGTCAATATTCAAAAGATTATCAACAACCTCTTGAGTGTAACGACCAAGTCCCTTTCCAACTGGTCCATAGAAACGAGCATCAATGCCTATTCTTTTATGTTTTTTATTATCCATAATTCAATTATAGCACATGCTAAGAGAGACCTCCGATGTCCTCGAAGACATCGAAGGTCTACGCACATTATTTAGTTTGGATGTTTTCTATCCTTTCATCTTTCACCTTTTCACTTTTAACTATTCTATACAGCGTAAAATCACCAGTAACTCTCTGGACCTCTTCAATCCTCAAATCAAACTCAGCCAACCTCCTTGAATTTAAATATTCAACATCCTTCTCTGGCAAAGTAAAATTATAATAATAAACAGGCAAATGTTTAACCATCCTAGAATACCTTTCAACCATTGCCTTGTCATCAAAAAGCCCAACAACAACTTTTCTTTCAGGAAATAAAAGCTTGTCATGATAGAGAGTAATTATCACAGAATTACCTTCAGTTAGGTCTAGAACTTTTCTCGCCTCAGCGCTTGCCTTCACCTGCTTTTGAGCAACATAAATCAACCCTTCTTCAGAGCCATACAAAACAAACTGGATTGAAGTAAATGAAACAACTGCAAGGAAAATAGCCACAATCCCCCATTTTATATAGTCTTTTCTAATTCGATAATTTAAAAATTTAGTAACCTTAAGTTTTTGTGAAAATGGCCAAGCAATAAATTGTCCGACTGATAACACCAATATTGAAACCATTGGAAAAGCACCTAGATAAACTGGGAGCCAATAACGAGTGTAGGAGTTACCAATTGTAAAACTATTTGGGTCTGGGTTATCAGTGAAGCCCCAAGACCCATAGTAAATAATTAAGATAAAAGAAATAGTAAAATAAGACAAAATATATAGGAAATATTTTTTGCGCCAATTTTCAATTGCTCTGTAGAGGAAAATAAAACCACCAAGCAGTGCTGGCCAAAAAATTAGGGGAAACATATATACAAAATAATGTTGGAAACGATGGAAACTTTGTCTTGGTTGCAAACCAAAATAGAAAAAGCTATCTTTAAGTGTTTCAAGAGGTCCTCTGGCTTTCGAAACTTCTCCACTCAATGTTGATTTAACTATATCAGAACTAGCTTCTTTGATATTTATAATAGACTGATTCATTTCCGAATATCCACCAAGCAATGGATTGGAATATAATATCGTATTATAATAAAACATCGGGAGCATGGCCAAAAGAAGAAAACCAACAAAAATTAATAATTTTAATAATCCCACTTTCCTAAAATTAAAAATCCATAAAATAATAAAAATAGGAGCAATCCACATCAATTCAGACGTCCGAACAATCACAGCCAAACCAACAAAGAAGCCGGTGAGTGCTGAATAGAAAAGATATAAAAAGTTTTTATATTTTGGGAAGGAAACAAATTCTTTAAACCAACTTACTGTCCATTTTTTAAATCTTTTAAATATTCCCCTCTCGAGAGGGGTGCCCGTATGGGCGGGGTGTGTTTCTACTTTTGCTTTTGTCATCCTCGCGAATGCGGGGATCCAGAAATTATTTAATTTAGAAACAACTTGCCACCATTTTGCATTATTTTTCTTCTTAGAATGGCCGTCCACCATCATCAAAGAATAATAAAATCCAATCACAAGAAAAACCGTAAACAAAACATTATGAA
Organism: Patescibacteria group bacterium; assembly: GCA_027858235.1. Taxonomy (NCBI): domain Bacteria; species Patescibacteria group bacterium. Next base: position 23,707 of record JAQIDC010000027.1, read on the forward strand.
ACATACTTCTAGCGCTATAGTAAGTATAGACTGGGAAAAATACCAAAAGAATACTAGAAACTAGGGCAATATTTTTGTTAAAAAGTTTCTTAATCAGGAGATAATAATAAATAATTCCGATAGAGGCAAAAAGTGGAGTAAGATAAGGAATTATTTTAAAAGTTGTAAACTTCACTATTGTCCCAAAAATTAAAATAATACCCAAAAAAGAGACTGGCTTTATTTCCCCATGATCGCTTCGAAAACTCCTCGGTCGCATCACATCATCAACATAAAGATTAAACTTTTCATAAATAGTCAAAGTCCCCTCCTGACCATAAAGTTTCGTCAAAATATAATTAGCAGTCTCATCTGGTGATAGCCATTTAACAAAATTACTATCTTGAGTGGTAAAATTAAAACTACTTACAGCAAAAAAGAAAACAAACGAAAACAGGACAACTATTGCGCCATAGATAAAAGATTTATTTTTAAAAATGTTTTTCATACCTTTTAATTCCCCTCTCGAGAGGGGTGCCGAAGCGTTAGTGAAGGTGGGGTGTGTTTCGCCACTTAATTCCCGTTATCCTAGCAAAAAAAAACGATAAAAGCAAGATTTTATCGATATTCTTTGTTTTATTTATAATTACCTCCCCTCTCCTCTCTGTCATCCTGGAACGAAGCGCTAGCGAAGTGATAGGATCTCGTTCATAAAAATTAGATTCTATCGGTCGCTCAAGCTCTCTCTCTTTTCATTCTGAAACGGATCCGCCAGCTGGCGGAGAAGTAGATAGGATCCCTCATCCCCTTGTCATCCTGGAACGGAATACTAGTGGAGTGATAGGATCTCGCTCGTGGAGTTAGATTCTATCGCTAGCGCTCCAGAATGACAAGGTTATATATTTACCATTATATCATCCCAATTTTTATTTTCTCCTTCAATTAATTCAATCTTTTTTCTTCTAAGTAAATTTTTTATCTGCTTCTCCCTCGCGATGGCATTCTGAATGTAGTCAAAAACTTCATAATATACTATTTTATTAATATTATATTTAGCCGTAAAACTGTCTTTATTTAACTTGTTTTTATGTTCCCATTCACGTTTTATTAAACTTCTTGTCACTCCAGTATATAAAACGGTATTGTTTTATTTGTTGCTATATAGATATAATATTTTTGATCCTTAATAATTTCGTTGTCATCCTGGAACGGAACGCTAGTGAAGTGATAGGATTTCTCGTCACTTTGTCACCCTGGAGCGCCAGCGATAGGGTCTCGTTCGTGGAATTAGATTCTATCTGTCTCCGCCAGCTGGCGGATCCTCTCCAGAATGACAAGAAAAATGATAATTTTTTAACAAAACAAGAAGCTAAACTTTTAATTATTTCCTTTCTGGACTCCCGCCTTCGCGGGGATGAAAAAGGAAAAAGCTTAGCTTCTATTATATGAGAATATAGTTTTTTTAAAGGGTTTTGCATGGGGGCAAAGAAATATTTGAGATTTTTATATTACTAAATATAGCCAAAAGACATGCGATGTCTTTAAGGACTTCGGAGGTCTACACGCATAAGACAAACTCTATACCTTGCATATTATAAATATGCTACAATTTAGACATGAAAATAAATATACAAAAAATAACGCTTTGGGATGTTTTTATCATTCTGAACTTAATCTCCTTTTTTGGGGCAGTAGTTTACAGACTATATAAACTAAATAATCTTGGAATACTCATCACTATTTTTTTAGCGACTGGAGGATTTTTATTATTCCAAAAATTACAAGTGAAAGAAATCAGCGACAATAAAAACACACCCCACCCTACGGGCACCCCTCTCAGAGAGGGGAATATTAAAAAACTTTTTTCTATTCTCTTTTCTCTTCAAAAAAAATCTAGAATAGTTTTTTTAATAACATTTTTATATACATTCCTTTTTGCTAACTCTCTCTACATCTTATTTAGCAATGCAACCGACAAATCAATAATCAGTCCTTGGCAAGTTATTCCTCCTTATTTTTTTATATTCTATATACTTTCTCTCCTCACTCTCATCCTCATCACAAAAAAAAGCAGTCAAAGAGTATCCTTGTTTTTTATTTCCGCTCACTTCTTTTTATCATTTTCTATTGCCATGATTATTTACAAAATTGGCTATGGCTTTGACCCATTCATTCATGAGGCCACAATGGATATAATCAAAGAAAAAGGATTTGTCGATCCTAAACCTCTCTATTATTTAGGGCAATATAGTTTAATTATCATTTTAAACAAAACACTTTTTATTCCAATTGCTTTTTTAAATAAATTTTTAATTCCCATCCTCGCTTCAATTTTTCTTCCAAAAGTTATTTTTGAATATCTAAATAGTCGTTTTGAAAACAAAACTATTTCTTTCGTTTCTATTATTGCTCTTTTAATACTTCCTTTTTCATTTTTTATTATGAGTACTCCGCAAAATTTTGCCTATCTTCTTTTGATTATAATTATTATAAAATCACTAAATATTAAAAATTATCATGACTTAGCCTTCATATATCTCCTATCTCTAGTGGCCCTTGTAACACAGCCAGTCGCTGGCATCCCTGCCTTCTTATTTGTAGTTTCATTAAATATTTACCACTCTGAAATAAAATTTAGGAAAATATTTCTTAGTATCATCTTCATCTTGATGGCAACTGCTCTTCCTCTTTCTTTTTATTTGTTTGAAAAAACCCCAGACTCTCAAGTGGGTATAACAAATAATTTTCTACCAAGTCTAGTATCTACTATTTCAAATACTTCAACCAATTCGGCATCATTTTTTATTCCAAAGCAAGACAACTTTATTTATAACTTCATCTATCTTTATGGTTTTAATATCAAACTAATAATATTTTTGTTATTTTTATCTGGTTTTTTTATTTCTTTGAGATATAAAAAAGAGTGTAAAATATTTATACACTTCTTTTTTGCTTCTCTCTCTATATTTATTGCCTACCTTTTCACTTCTTCTCTTAGTTTTTCATTCTTGGTTGAATATGAAAGAAATAATTTTTCTAACAGAATCTTATTAATTTCTTCTTTTTTTCTCCTCCCCTATATTCTTTTGTCATTTTATACTTTTTTCTACAGACTTAAATCTACCAGCAAGGCAATTCAAGCACCTATCTTTATTTTTCTCTTAATTCTTGTCTCTACTTCTCTCTATCTCTCTTATCCTCGTTTTGACAAAAACCATAATTCGCATGGTGTTTCAACTAGCGTTTACGACATCGAAGCTACAAAATGGATTGAGGATAATAATAAAAGACAATATCTAGTCTTGGCCAATCAACAAGTAAGCGCGGCTGCTCTCAAAAACTTCGGATTTAATAAATACTTTAGTGGTGGAATATTTTACTATCCAATTCCTACATCAAGCCCACTTTATAATTATTATCTCGATATGGTATATGACAGACCAAGTAAAGAAAATGCTCTTAAGGCGATGAACCTACTCAACATAAATGAAGTATATTTTGTATTAAACAAATACTGGTGGGCTTTCCCAAAGATTCTTGACGAGGCTAAAATAGAAGCTGATTCTTATAAGAGTTTTGGAGATGGAGAAGTTTATGTTTTTAAATATACGAGAGAATAATTTCTAAACACTAAATTCTAAACTCTAAACAAATTCAAAAGTTTTAAAATAATCAGTAGATTCTGAACTGCGCCGTTTAAGCCACTTTGTGACTACGGGAGACATCGCTCACACGCGAGCCATTTCAGAATGACTTTGTTAAATCTATTTATTTTTTTCTGTCATTCCAAACTTGATTTGGAATCTTCGTATTATTTTAATTTTGGATACGGAACGATAATAGAGCGATAGGATCTCTTTCGTTGGATTGGATTCTATCTCCGCCAGTTGGCGGATTCCAGAATGACAGGAAAAAAATAGGGTACTCTATAGGGTACTCTATAGAGTACCCTATTCTCTTAACAAATGTCATTCTGAACTTGTTTATTGCGGGGATTCTTAATCTTCATATTATTTTAATTCTTGATAATCAGTAGATTCTGAACTGCCCCGTTTAAGCCACTTTGTGGCTACGGGAGACATCGTTCACACGCGAGCCATTCAGAATGACTTTTTTATTTATTTATTTTTCATGTCTCACTATGTCATCCTGCCTGTCCCGTCATTTGCGGGAGAACGGAACGCTAGTGGAGCGATAGGATCTCTTTCGTTGAATTAGATTCTATCACCCCAGGAGTACTTTGTCGCTCCACTCGGGCGCGCTACGCTCCAGAATGACAACAAATTTGATTTAAAATAAAATATCCCAGCGATTTTAATAATCGCTGGGATAATTGTTCATTTGAAATACCATATTATTGAGCGCTTACTTCGATAAATAGAAGTGCTGTGGTATTAAACTCAAATTTACCACCACTTAGAGTAAGGAGTTTTCCAGAAGGCAAATGCTTAGCAGTATCAATTACAATAGTAATTTCTAAATCAGTTTTTTCACCATCTTTATCGATATAGCTAACAACCCCCACGGCGGTTCCTGCTTTTACATAAAGATTATCGCTGTTTATTGCTTTTTCTCGCTCATTTCTTTCCTTATACCTAGAATATTGAGGAACAACAATAGAAGCTAAAATAACTAAAATACCCACAACAAGACATAGCTCAATCAAAGAAAATCCTTTTTGATTTTTCATTATTTTCTCTCCCTTTCTGGTAAGATTAAATAGCAATTTACTATATTTTAGTTCTTGGAATATTTATATTCAAACCTAAGTTTCTATTTAACACTTGGCAAAATTGAATTTTTAATTCCACCTTTCCTACGAACCTTATCCTGATCGGTCCTTCAGATTTTGTTTCTTTATGATTTTTCCTAAATTCTGTTCTGCTTTTGAAAAACTTGTTTGCTAACCCTAAGAAATAATCATGAAAAATTTTATACTCAAATTCTTGTAAACTAAAATTTTTTCTAGAATTTTTAACTTCGATTCTGATTGACTCTCTTGGACCATTCAACAAAACAAGCGAGTATTCTGTTTTGTTATTAGAAAGCAACAAATGAAAATTTATTTCAGTATTTTCAATACAGATAGAACCAATTAATGATTTTTTATCAGGAGAATATTGAATCTCCTCTTCCAAGCGAACTTCTACAGTTTTCTCTTTCATAGCCAGACTCCTTTTTATATTGTCAAAAAACTAATTATAAAATTAGGTGGTGTTTCACCAATTGCAAAATATATCATAAAAATTAATAACTGTCAAGACAAAAAAACCAGCAGTTTGCTGGTTTTTTATATTTTTCTGAAATAAATATTCTAGAATTATTAATCTATTTTGTTATCCCTGGCAAATTTGGTGCCATGTCTTTCAATCTTTTAATAATTGGTGGCAACACTTTCAAGACTCTTTTTACTTCCGCTTCGGTATTATATTTTCCAAATGTAAAACGAATAGACGAATGGGCTATTTCTTTTTTAATCCCCATGGCAAGAAGAACACTTGACGCTTCTAGCCGAGCGGAGGCGCAAGCAGAGCCAGTGGCAACTGCCACTCCCTCCAAATCAAGCGCAATCAATATCGATTCTCCTTCAATCCCTGGGAAAATAAAATGAGCATGTGACGGCACAGATTTTTCTCTATCGGTTGTCAAACTAGCTCCTGGGATAGACTTCAAAACCCCTTCAACAAACATGTCTCTAAGACGAGCTATTTTTTTACTATTATTTTCAATATTTTTTTCAGTCAATTGAGCAACAGCCTCACCAATTCCAACTATTCCTGAAACATTTAGAGTTCCGCTTCGTTTATCCATTTCTTGATGTCCTCCAAGTTGAACCGCTCGCAAAGGAATACCAGTCCTTACATAAAGTGCTCCAATTCCTTTTGGTCCGTATATTTTATGGCCAGACATTGAAAGCATATCCACATAATTCCAAACGACATCAGAGTTTAGATAATTTATCGCTTGAGTTGCATCTGTATGAAAATAAATTTGCTGAGGACGCTCTCCACGTTCAGATATTCTTTTCTTCTGCCAATCTTTTTGTTTGCGTTCATTTATCTTTTTAATATTTTTTCCTATCGCACGTATAGGCTGTATTGAACCAATCTCACTATTTACATGCATTACAGAAACTAGCAAAGTATTGTCTTGGACTGCATCTAGCAAATCATTAGCATTTACAATGCCTTTTTTATTTGGTTTCAAATACCTTACCTCAATCAAGCCATCTCGGACCAACCTCTCAATCGGCTCCAAAGTAGCTGGATGTTCAATTTCTGTTGTTATAATGTGAGGCTTTTTAAAACCTCTAGCAAGAAATGAATTAACAAGCCCAAAAATGGCCAAATTATTAGCTTCAGTTGCACCTGATGTAAAAAATATTTCAGAAAAATCACAATTAAGAAAATCGGCAATTTGTTTGCGTGATTTATCAACTGCAATAATTGCCTCTCTCCCGAAAGAATGAAGAGAAGAAGAATTTCCATAAACATCAGAAAAATATGGAATCATTTTTTCTAATACTTTTTTGTCAACCGGAGTGGTTGCACTATGATCTAGATATATTGGTTTCATATGTTTTTAAATTCTAAATACTAAGCACTAAATTCTAAACAAATACAAAATTACAATCCATAAAATTCAAAACAGTTTTGAATTTATTATTTTAAATATTCGAATTTGTTTAGAGTTTAGAATTTCGGGCTTAGGGTTTAACAATTACGCATTAATAACTTCTGTAACCTGAGGAATAGCTTTTACTATGGTTGCTTCTATCCCCTGTTTCAAGGTAATTTGTGACATTGGGCAAGTAGCACACATCCCAACGAGACTAACTATCAATACTCCTGTTTTTTCATTAAAATCAACAAATTCAACATCTCCTCCATCCATCTGAAGTTGAGGTCTTATTTTTTCAAGTTCGTCGTTTATTTGTTTTTTGATATCCATAATATTAAATTCTAAATTCTAAGCACCAAATCCTAAACAAGATCAAAATTCTAAATAGTTTTTGTAATTTGAATTTGTTTAAAGTTTATATTTTAGGGCTTAGGTTTTATTTTTCTTTTTTATAATTTTCAATAGCCTCCTGAAGAGCATCAATCCCAAGCATGGAACAGTGAATCTTTGCTGGCGGTAAATCACCGAGAGCCTTTACTACTTCGTCCTTTGTAATACTATTGGCTTTTTCAAGAGTAGCTCCTTTAGCTAAATCGGTCATAGCGGAGGTAACAGCAATCGCAGCTGCGCAACCAAATGTTTCAAATTTAATGTCATCAATTTTATCGTCCTTAACCTTGAGATAAATTTTCATAACATCACCACAGGCCATATTGCCTTTTTCACCAACAGCATCAGCATTTGTCATTCTACCTTGGTTGTGTGGATTTTTAAAGTGTTCGATTACTTTGTCTGTGTATATCATGTTTTTAGAATTATGAATTTAGAATTATGAAGCATGAATTTGAATTTTTTGTTAAAAAATTATGTAAAACTTTTTCTTAACTATATTCATTATTCATGATTCATGATTCCATATTCTGGCTAATATATATTCACCTCTGTCCCAACTTCCGTCAGGTTGTAAATCCTCTCAGCAGCTTCCATCCCAACCCTCACACATCCATGTGAGACAGGGGTTCCAAGGTGATCCTCTCCTTCTCTATAACCACTCGGCCAAATTGGTAACTCATGTATTCCGTATTTACCGTCAGGAGTAAGTGCCATCCAATACGGCATCCAGAGTCCATAAGACGACCAAGCTTTCGGATGTTTATTTTCTATGTGGAATTGTCCTTTTGGGGTAGTGTCATAAATTCCACTAGAGACTGGCGTCTCAAACATTAATACTCCTCCCATAAAATAATAAAGTTTTTGAGAATAAATACTTATGTCGATTCTTTTTTCTAGTTTCGCGCCACCATTGAGTAGTGGGTCATAGCCTCCATGAACTTCCCCTCCATCTGAAAAACCATCACCATCTGTATCACTATTTCCTATATCTGTTTTAAAGTTCAATTCCATCTTGTCGGATAAACCATCGCCATCAAAATCACTATCTTCCAATCTAAGAGGTTTTGCCTCAAGTGGTGTATAACCAGTAGTCAATTCAATCCAGTCACTATACCCATCTCCATCGGTGTCACTTAAGTTTGGATTGGTTTTATAAATTTCAATTTCGTCTCTATCAGGAACTCCGTCAAAATCTGAATCCACTAAACCATTCGCCAAAACAATACCAGGAAAGAACATGAATAAGGCGACAAGCAAATATCTCATACTACAAAAGTTCACTTAATTTAAAATTCACCAAAGTATCGTTTACAGCTTTTTGCAATCGAGATAATACTTTCACAGCTCCGCAAGCACCATTGACGTCACAATTAACTACACCCGTATCACTAACACAGCGGAAATATGAGATATCTCCCTCAAGTGTTTTCACAATATCGAGAATGCTAATTTCTTCTGGTTTTCTTGTTAAAGAATAACCGCCATTAGTTCCCCTTTCTGATTTCACCAATCCAGCTTTTTTAAGCTTAGAAAATAGTCTTTCAAGATAACTGAGTGATATTTTCTCTTCATGAGCTATTTTTGCCAAAGACAAAGAACCCTCTTTGCTATTTTTAGCCAAATTTATCATGGCCCTAATTCCGTATGTAGATTTGGTTGAAAATTTCATTCTTTCTTAATTCCTACTAGCTAAGTAGGTATTAACAAGATATCATATTTAACAATATTGTCAAATTACTTTAAATACGCAATCTATTGACACAAATCCCCTATTCCTGTAATATAATAGTAGTTAAATAAACGTGCCCAAGTGGCCGTTTTTATTTACTTAATTTTAAAATATATGATGAAACTAATAAACTACATCAAGGCCTCTATTCTAGAGATGAAAAAAGTTACTTGGCCTACAAAAAAAGAAACAGTTGACTATACCGTTCTGGTTATTGGTGTAAGTCTTGCAGTGGCCGCATTTTTGGGTGGTCTTGATTTTATATTCCAAAAAGGTTTAGAGACGTTTCTTCTAGGCTAATTTCTTAAAGAAAATAAATATTTTAATATGGCAAAACAAACACTAAACCAGGGAAGAAGATGGTATGTTATTCATACTTACTCTGGATATGAAGAAAACGTTGCTCAGAATCTTAGACAAAGGATTGAGTCAATGGATATGGATGATAAGATTTTTAACATCTTAATTCCTATTGAGAAAAAAATTAAAATCAAAAATGGTAAAAGAAAAGTAACTGAGGAAAAGATATTTCCAGGTTATATCATGGTAGAAATGGTTGTGAATGATGACTCTTGGTATGTTGTTCGAAACACTCCAAATGTAACTGGATTTATCGGAACAGGAACAGTCCCAACCCCAATATCTGAAAAAGAGGTTAAAGATTTGCAAAAGAGAATGGGTGTTGAAGAACCTAAATTCAAAATTGATATCACTGTAAATGCTCCTGTTACTATCATTGACGGACCTTTCAAAAATCTTGAAGGAAAAGTTGTTAACGTTGACGAAGCGAAAGGAAAAGTCAAGGTTTTGGTATCAATGTTTGGTCGTGAAACACCAGTAGAACTAGATTTTTTACAAATAAAGAAAATATAAAAATTAAATAAAACCCTAAATCCTAATATCTAAATCCTAAACAAATCAAAAATTCAAAATAATAAAAAAGTTTTGAATTTAAAATATTATAAAATTGTTTAGAATTTAGAGCTTCTTATTTCGGATTTATTAAAGTTATGGCTAAAGAATTATTAACAAAAATTAAATTACAAATAACAGGAGGACAAGCTAATCCAGCTCCTCCAGTCGGTCCTGCTCTAGGGCAACACGGACTAAATATCCAAGAATTCTGTACAAAGTTTAATGATGCAACTAGAGACAGAATGGGAGACGTTGTCCCAGTAGAAATCAGTGTTTATGCTGACAGATCATTTGACTTCACAATGAAGACATCTCCAGCAGCAGTTATGCTAAAAAAGATTGCTAGTCTAAAGAGTGGTTCTGGTAAACCAAATACAGAAAAAGTTGGCTCTATAACTACAGCTCAATTAAGAGAAGTGGCTGAAGCAAAGCTCCCAGACCTAAACACAAACGATGTAGACCAAGCAATGAAAATTATTGCCGGCTCAGCAAGACAAATGGGATTAGAAATAAAGTAATAAGTAAATAATCAGTAATATACCCAACCAGGTCGCTTTGCGGCTAGTCGGGTGACTCGCTCACCCGCGAGTCAAAGTAATAATTATAAAATAATTGTGGGAGATATTAAAATATCGTAGTACCACGAAAAAAACTATGGAATTAGATAAAATGAAATTGCACTCTATCGACGAGGCAGTAAAACTAACAAAGGAATTATCAAAAACTAAATTCGATTCATCTGTAGAAATGCACATCAGACTTGGAATTGACACTCGTAAGGGTGATCAACAAATCAGAGGAGCAGTCAGTCTTCCCCACGGAACAGGAAAAACAGTTAGAGTCGCTGCCTTTGTATCAGCTGAAAAAATTGATGCTTGCAGGAAAGCAGGTGCTGACTTAGTTGGAAACGAAGAATTAATCGACGAAATCAAAAGAACAGAAAAAACTGATTTTCAAGTTGCCGTAGCTGAACCTGCTATGATGAAAAATCTAGCTAAAATTGCTAAAATTCTTGGAACTAGAGGACTTATGCCTTCTCCAAAAAATGAAACAGTAACTCTAACTCCTGAAAAAGCTGTTGAAGAACTGAAAAAAGGTAAAGTTTCTTATAAAAATGATGACACTGGAAACATTCATGTTTCAATCGGAAAAATTTCATTTGACGATGCTAAGTTAATTGAGAACTTCAATACATTACTCGAAGCTATCAAAAAAGCAAAACCATCATCTTCAAAAGGAATCTATATCAAAAACGTTTCAATGAGCTCAACAATGGGCCCTGGAATCAAAGTTTCAATTGGATAATACTACTTTAAATAGAAAAAAACCGGCTCAACAGAGTCGGTTTTTTGATACAATATTTATGCACCTTATTTTAATATAGCACATTTTTAACTTTTTGTCAATGGTTGTCTAATCCCCTCTCTACTGTTAAAATATATCTAGTATTAAAACTTAAATTCACTATATGAGCGAAATTAAAAGCTATAAAATAAAAAGACTTACTTGGGATGAGACTTTTATGAATCTTGCTATTATTACCTCAAAAAGGACTGCCTGCAAGTT